>NZ_QTMJ01000013.1:0-152427 GCF_003635485.1 Parabacteroides sp. AF19-14
AAGTCCGGGAAAGCCAGCTTGTCGTTGATCACGCTACACAGACTACCGCCTTGGACAAGCGTCTCGATTCCCTTCCGTACTTGGGAGGGGCCCTCCGCTATCAAATGACGAAGCAACACGTCTGAGCCCGTGTTCACCCAGTAAGGGGCAAAGACACCACCTTTATTTATATAGTTCAATACAGACCATGGATTATAGACCACCTCATTCCCGAACAGGTAACCGTTATACCAGTGCTTGACCTCTGACTTCTGATCACCCAACGAGTATGAGTCGAGCAGCGTGTCGACATCCACTTGCGTGAAGCCAAACGCCGTACACATCGGACGATCCAGCAAGGTATCCACGTCGATATTGTTCAGCCCGCTAAAGATCGACTCCTTGCTTACACGGAGGATACCCGTGATTACACCGCGGAAGATAGACGTATTGTCCTTGAAAACCATCGACATAAAATTGCGCATGAAGACGATCATCCGATCATAAAAGCCCTTGTCGAAAGCCACATGAATGGGGGTGTCATACTCATCGAGCAATACCAGAGGGGGCATACCCCAATGAAGCGTCAACAGTTCGGATAGCAAGCTAATGGAACCCTCTAATTGCCCCCGGGAAGCCTTGCCCTCATAAAGTGCCATAAAGTCATCCAAGTAATTAGGCCGCATCTTGGGAGAATCGAGCAAGTAAGCATGGCGAGTAAACTCGTTTTTCAACTCATAGCCTATCCTGACCAACGTGTCCTCGAACGTATCCGCCTTGCAGTCCTTCAACGTCAACATGATCACAGGGTATTGACCTTGATGCCTGTCAAAACCCTTCCACTCCCGGATACGCTTGCCGTCGAACAACGGGCGGAACACGTTACCATCCGTCTTTTCGAAGAAGTACCGCAGCATCGAAAGGTTCAGCGTCTTGCCGAAGCGACGCGGACGGGGCAACAACGTGATCTTGCTACCATTCTCCAGAAGCTCACGGATAAAGTCGGTCTTATCCACATAATAAAAACCTTCATCTATCAATTCCTTGTAATCGCTGATGCCGATCGGTAGTCTTCTCGTTTCCATAAGTATCCCTATTTTGAGTTGTGAATACAAATATAACAATTTATATGACAACAGCGATTATCACTTTTCCTTATTAATCTCATCATGTCAAAGAACGTTTCCCCTAGCGTTTGCGGTAAGGCACGAGGGGGAGCCTTATGATCTTATCGATCTTGAATAATAGGACAAGGCACGTCACGCTTGACGGCTCGCTATTGTTTGTCTTTTTTAATTTTGACAAAAGATTTAAGCTCTTATCTTGCCTTTGTCAGCAATTTGAGCTACTTTTACGCCCGAAAACGGATATTTATCCGTCATTCTGAAAGTTGTCTCTTTCTGCGTAAGAAAGGGACAACTTTTTTTCTCTCACACCTTCATTCTCAATATCTTCCATTTTCTTTCCTTTTTTACATTTTCATTCATTTCGCTTTTTGTCTCTTTACAAATCACTACTCATTTAACATTTCGGACTTACTGTCCGGAAAGGCACGCACGAAACCGCACGATACCCGACGGGGGTACCGTGTAACTTCACGCACGCGACAACAATTATATCATCGCATGACGGGATTAATAAGGATAAGGAGTGTTATTTTACTCGGTGGTCTTCACCCACACACGCTTGCCATCGAACGTGATGGCCATCTCCAGAATATCACGCACACCAGCCGCATGGAGCGTGGCGGCGTATCGCTTGTCTTTTATTTGCTGCAGAGCCGTATCCAACGTCGTCTCGACCGTGCTGCTCATTCGAAGGCGTTTCAGCTCCATGATATATCCACGGCGGCTAACGTCAACAGGGCACATCAAGATGTCATATCGGCCTAAGCCCGACTCACGGTTGCTGCTCACCTCGTACGCGCCGTGACTTACCAGCATTCCCAACAAGAAAGCTTGGTAGACCTTCTCCGGATCACGGCCGTTCGTGTCGTAATAGGAGAGCGTATTTATAACGAACTCATTCAAGATCTCCTCGAACGCCTCGATATCGTTCTCGTCCAAAGCCTGCAGCATCATCTCCAAGCGGTCGTTCTTCACGGGGCCGTCGTTGATCCAGCCCCGGATGATCGTAGAAAAAACCGTGGAAACCTCCGTGTTTGGCACCCCCAACGTGTACGACATCAAGTGATCCGGGGTCATCGTACCGTCCGACGCTTTCAGATAGCCGCTGAACAGCATGAAAGACCAGATGTTGGACGCGCTAGACAACAAGTCCGGGAAAGCCAGCTTGTCGTTGATCACGCTACACAGGCTACCGCCTTGGACTAGCGTCTCGATCCCCTTCCGTACTTGGGAGGGGCCCTCCGCTATCAAATGACGAAGCAACACGTCGGAGCCTGTGTTCACCCAGTAAGGGGCAAAGACACCACCTTTATTTATATAGTTCAATACAGACCATGGATTATAGACCACCTCATTCCCGAACAGATAACCGTTATACCAGTGCTTGACCTCTGACTTCTGATCACCCAACGAGTATGAGTCGAGCAGCGTGTCGACATCCACTTGCGTGAAGCCAAACGCCGTACTCATCGGACGATCCAGCAAGGTATCCACGTCGATATTGTTCAGCCCGCTAAAGATCGACTCCTTGCTTACACGGAGGATACCCGTGATAACACCACGGAAGATGGACGTATTGTCCTTGAAAACCATCGACATGAAGTTGCGCATGAAGACGATCATCCGATCATAAAAGCCCTTGTCGAAAGCCACATGGATCGGAGTATCATACTCATCGAGCAATACCAGAGGGGGCATGCCCCAATGGAGCGTCAACAGCTCGGATAGCAAGCTGATGGAACCCTCTAATTGTCCCCGGGAAGCCTTGCCCTCATAAAGTGCCATAAAGTCATCCAAGTAATTAGGCCGCATCTTAGGAGAATCGAGCAAGTAAGCATGGCGAGTAAACTCGTTTTTCAACTCATAGCCTATTCTGACCAACGTGTCCTCGAACGTATCCGCCTTGCAGTCCTTCAACGTCAACATGATCACAGGGTATTGACCTTGATGCTTATCGAAATCCTTCCACTCCCGGATACGCTTGCCGTCGAACAACGGACGGAACACGTTACCATCCGTCTTCTCGAAGAAGTACCGCAGCATCGAAAGGTTCAGCGTCTTGCCGAAGCGACGCGGACGGGGCAACAACGTGATCTTGCTACCATTCTCCAGAAGCTCACGGATAAAGTCTGTCTTATCCACATAATAAAAACCTTCATCTATCAATTCCTTGTAATCGCTGATGCCGATCGGTATTCTTCTCGTCTCCATAAGTATCACTATTTTGAGTTGTGAATACAAATATAACAATTTATATGACAACAGCGATTATCACTTTTCCTTATTAATCTCATCATGTCAAAGAACTCGTTTTTCGTTATCTTCTCAATTCGCCCGTTCTTGGATGCAACGAACCGAATGAGCATCCGTTTGGTTCCAGGTCTTCCGTATATTATTCGCGCTACTCCCTGTCGGTCTATCAAACGGATACCCCCCGTAATTCACCGAAAAGGCATAAGCCTGCGCGGTATTAGTAGCATCTATTTCCCGGCACCATATATTTGTCATCCAACCTATATACATAAATTGGGTCTCAAACCGTTGATATCCATTGAAGCGAAAATAGGTGGTATTACCGTTCCCATTACCCTCGTAATACAATACCGCTCCGCCGTCATTTAACACAGAGGCCCCGTTTTTTATATTAATCGATATATTATCCTTTTGCCCAGTACTTTCCTCATAACCATCCTGTGTAAAAAAAGACTTGAAGTTCTTGTATGAGGCAACTCTCCATCCTACCGGACAAGGGTCATGTTCATTTTTCTGAGATAATTCCGATTGCCAGCGTGCTCCACTAAATGAGTTCCAATTTGAATGGAACCTTGTAGGATCCTTGTAAGCAACGGAATAATTCTTACTTCCCGACGTACTATAAGATCTTTGGTAAAAAGAGAATCCATCCGGTTTATATAAATTCAACATTCCCAAGGTCGGCTCTGTCCCGGATACAATTATCACATTCTTGGCTACATCCGAATAACTGCTGGGGAAAGGATCTTTTCTTCCCCATTGGTAATGGAAACCGTTGGCACTCGATCTTTCCTCCTCGGTATCAGGAACCTCCGTATAACCGGCGTTCGCTCCCAGATTACGATCCATCATAGGATATTGATCATCGCAACGATACGTATATTTTTGTTTTCTTTTATTTGCCGGTGTAAATACGCTTGTATTCCCCGTAATATCCGGGTTATAGTCCGTCACCCATATGTGCCAGCTCCAAAGGATATTACCCGTGCCGTTATCCCCATCGTAAGCCGCTATCACACCGCTACCTCCCCTTGTGTTCGGGGCTACACGGCAATAGATTCGGGCGTTGTCCAGACTCGTACCATTCTTTAAGTCCACAATATTTGTCTGGTCATCCTCAGGTTTGCCGGGAACGTATGTATTGACAATTCCTAAAACCGGATCACCTAGATCGCCATACTCCAACGTCTGCCAAAGTACCTTTACGGATTTGATGGGGGTATTGATCGTTCCGCCGCTTACATTACACCAGTCCGCCGCTTGCATCACGGTATTCTCCACAGTCGCACCGTTCACGTGATATTTATAAGGGTTGAAGCAAAAAGCGCCACCCGGTACCACCATAAAGCAGTTTGCCGTAGGGACAAAATTGTTGTTATTCTCGGAGGCCAAGATGGGGTCGATAATCGTGATACGTTTATCGTTTACAGGGAGAGACGTGTGCGACATTGTAACTTTGTATGTATAATTCGTATTCTCCTTTAAGTCGAAATTCTGGCTTGAGGTACCTCCCAGATAGACACGGTAGCTGAGTTTCTGCTTGCCGTTTTTAGTATTTTGAGTCACGAAGGTGGCATATGCGCTACCTTTCGGGGCATTCTCCTTCGTGCGGTAATAACTGGAGGTAGCGTTGGAATTATTACCTCTTACCACCGTGGGAATCCAGCAGGAATAGCTTCCTGCATCCTTGATGGACGATTCCGGTAGCTGGATAGTCCGATATTTATCCTGTAAAGAAGGATAACTACCATTATTGTCTGGCGTAGGGATCAATTTATAACCGAAAGGAATAGATTGAAGAAGGATTTGACTCATCTTATAATACTGGCTTGCATATTGATTTTCCCAAGCTAACATAAGACGGGTGGCCATACGGCGCAAAAGGACACGGACATCCGTACCGTCGGGACTTTGGATTTTGTAGGTACTACCATCGTTCACGACCCTCACTTTCGGGAGGTGCAAGATATAGGGCATGCTATTGATTACGCTCTTATTTGTCGCATACGCCTCCGAGGTTATGTTTTCGATCGTGGATGCGCTGACCTCCATGCCCTGTACACCGGAAAGGCTTTTATCTTTAAGAGTACCAACCGTATAAGCAGAGCCGTTATACCCCCGGGCGATGATCACGAGCAGGCACTCATCTTGAGCGGACAAGGTGAAGGTGAACGATTCGCCTATTCCCTTATCGCCTATTACACCAGAGTTAGTATTTAAGCAATTGCCATTTCCATCGTATTGCCAAACCTCCAGACCATAGAGCTTATCGGGCTTTGCCGTGGACAATGGATCGTTCGGTAGCGTAACCGCTTTCGTAGTCTTCGTGGAAACCAAGCGGACATCAAGGCCCGTGCCGCCTGCGGATTTCGTATCCACCGGAGCCGATTCCAGCCCTGCACCCTCTTCCTCGTCCGCCAAACCTACGCAGAGCGATACCTCCACCTGCTCACCCTCGCTTACCGAAGGGCGGGGCCTATCCAAGCGGTCCTCGCAACTTACCATATGTACCATCGACAATAATGTTACCATCATTCCTATTTCTCTCAATTTTGAACCTATGACCTTCATCTTTTACGTGCTTTTAGGACTACATCATTTACACTATTTAACTCAAAAACGGTTGTCTCTTTCTTACACAGAAAGAGACAAGAGTGTCCCTTTTTACGAAAGAGCACTGTTTTTCAAGCTGTTGCAAATATTAATTTCATCAACATGTTCCGCAGAGCGGGCATAGGCATTGTATACCTTCTTTTATTTTGGCAAAAGAATCATTGATTTTCTTGCCTTTCTCGGCTACTTACGCTACCTTAGCGCCCGAAAACGGATAAATAGCCGACATTTAGTAATCTGTCTCTTTCTGTGTAAGAAAGAGACATTTTTTTTGCACCCTATTCCTTTATTCTCAATATCTTCCATCTTTCATCGTTATCTTTCATTTCCATTCATTTCCTCATTTGTCTCTTTACAAAACACCACACATTTAACACTTCGAACGTTTCATACAAAACGGAATGCACGAGGTCGCACGATTCCTGACGGGGGAACCGTGTATGCGGACTACATCTCTATAGCAAGTTAGTTCACTTTAAAAGAGTGGATTTGAATGAAAAAAATTCATAACTATGAATGAAGAAAAACATAGTTATGAATTGGAAATTTCATAGTTATGATTTTTCAGTATCAAAATAGGCAAGTAATTCTTCTATTGTTTGGGTGGTATAAGTATCGCCGGAAGTCTCATGGATGATAAAGCGGGTGGTCTTTAAGTCGCCAGTCTCAATCCAGATATTCGATTCCACTTCCCAGTTCGCCAAAATTCCGTTTCGCTGGAGCGCTTTACGCACCATGGCATATTTCTGACCATGCCCGACAAGACGAACCTGCCGGGAGAACTGATTGTCTATACGGAATAATCCGGTATCCTTATCAAAAACAATCCCTTTCCGGGCGAAGAAATTGCTTAGGTGACCACTCAACGCCAAATCCTCGGGAGTACCGGTAGAGATACCATTCGCTTTGTCCATCAACCAGATCTTATCCGATATCTGGAGAGCCAGCTCCAAATCGTGAGTGGACATAAATATTGTCTTATTCGTTTTTCGGGTCAGGTGATGGAGCAATTGCATGATCTCCACCTTGCTGGGGAAATCAAGGAATGCGGTAGGCTCATCCAAATAAATAACCGGAGTCTCCTGAGCGAGCGCCTTAGCGATCATCACTTTCTGGCGTTCTCCATCCGATAACGTATGAACCATGCGAGAGGCTAATTCCTCGATACGGACAAGGGCGATGGATTCGTCCACGATCCGCTTATCATCCTTGCTCAACTTGCCCCAGAAACCGGTATACGGGCTACGTCCCATTCCGACCAATTCCCGTACCAACATATTCCGGATCTCACATTTATCGGTCAATACGACACCGATCGTGGTGCTCAATTCCTTATCGGAATAAGTATCTATATCTTTTCCTAGAACTAATATTTCTCCATCTAATTTAGGTTGGAAAGCCGATAACGTGCGCAATAAAGTAGACTTCCCCACCCCGTTAGCACCCAGCAAACAGGTTAATTCACCACTATAGATCGTAGAGTGTATACCTTTAGCTACCAGCTTTGTACTACTCTTAGAATGGTAACCGATCGAAAGTCCGTTAATATGAATCGTATCTTGTTTCATCTTACTCGTTCAATTCATTCTTACGTTTTCTAAATAATACCGAAGCCACTACAGGAGCACCTACTAAAGCGGTTACCGAGTTGACAGGCAACGCTCCCTCGAACCCCGGCATACGGGCGATCAAATTACAGATCAACGCCAACGCCGCACCGGCGAATAAGACCGCAGGCATTAAAATCCGATGGTCGGAAGTCTGGAATATGGCCCGGCATAAATGCGGAACGGCTAGCCCCAAGAAGATAATAGGTCCGCAATAAGCCGTGACAATCGCCGTAAGGACCCCAGCCGAGGTGATAACCAGCAAACGGGCCCGCTTGATATTAAGTCCCAAATTGCGTGCGTAGCTATCCCCAAGAAGCATCAAGTTCATGGTTTTGATAAGCAGGAACGAGAGAGGGATCAAGATGGTCATAAGAATCACGAACAACATCATCTGATTACCGGATACACGAGCGAAACTCCCCAATCCCCAAATCACGTATGCACGGATATCCTCCTCGACACTAAAGAATTTAAGTACACCGATCACGGCGTTCGCCACGTAACCGATCATCACACCGATAATCAACAACGTGACATTTCCTTTTACCTTTTGGGAAACATATACAATCAACGCCATCACGGATAAGGAACCGATCACGGCCGCTATCGATAAGGCGATCTCCCCCATAAAACCAAGTTTACTCAAGGCAACACCCCCTAAACTACCGCTTAACAACACCACGAAAGCGACACCCATGCTCGCTCCCGAACTGATACCTAAGACCGAAGGTCCGGCCAATGGATTACGGAAAACGGTTTGCATCTGTAAGCCGCTGATAGATAAGCCGGCCCCCGCTACCAACGCCGTCAATGCCTGTGGTAGCCGGGATTTCCAGATAATATTCTGCCATGTAATAGGCTCATTTCCTGAATTCCAGATAATATGCCAAACCGATTGAAGAGGAATAGAGACTGACCCCAACACCAAATTCAAAAAGATTAGAACAAAAATAGCTGTGACAATCGCCAGCATCCATAGGGTATTTGAATGTCTCATCAGTGTTCCTTATTTAAGTCGAGAATAATAGACCGGCTCATGATCCGGTAATAAATCCGGATGAAAGATATGAAGCAAATCCGCTAGGACGATCTCCGGTTCTGTCGGCATACTCTCATAAAACGGCGTGTTCTTCATATTACAATAGATAATCCCTTTCTCCCGGAACGCACGGAAATCCGCATAACGAGGATCTTGCTCTTTCAATGCCTCATAGCTAAACGTTCCCGGGAAACTATTCACGATACGCCAGTAATCAGCATCGTCCGCTTGGTTATAGACCGTCTCGAAGTCTAATGTAACACCACCGGATCGCTCATCGTCTTTCAAGAAATAATCAGCGCCGGCATCCTTGAAAAGCTGTGCCAAGAAACTCTTTCCTCCTACGGCATACCAGTTTCCACCCCGTAACTCGCCACTAAAAACGATCGGACGTTTTTTAACCTTGCCATCCGCCGTAAGTTCCTTTAATTCATTATACCTCTTCTCAATGGCGGCAAAACGCTCATTGCCCTCTTTCTCTACCCCTAACAACAAGCCTATGAACTTGATCCATTCAGCTTGTCCCAATGGCGTAGTCTCCTTATAACCCAAATGGGGAATCAAGGGGATACCCACGTCTTTCAGCGTCTCATAGCCTCCCCGCTTGAATGGCGATACAAGGATCAAATCAGGATTCATACTCATGATAACCTCGTTATCGAAATTTCCCTCTATACCGATCTTTGCGGTTTTACCTTCTTTCAGGCGTTCGTTCATCTCTTTATTGAACAAATGCCGTGTACTGGTAATCCCAACGACCTTATCCAAGGCACCCAATTTAATAAAATTCGATAATTGCAGGGAAGTCATACAGATAACGCTTCGGATAGGAAGCTCTATCATCGTATAATCAACGGGAATCCCCGTGGGTTTCGAACCTCTTTTTACGAACGCATAATGAAACGTGGTGCTTTCCTCGTTTTGAGGATCTTGAATATCAGCCAAGACATATTGATCCGCATAGGTAAGCTTGAATCCTTGGGCGTATAAAGGCTTAACCTGCTCTTGCGAGAATGCGGATTGCTCTACGGAAGCCGTCTTCCCTATTTCTCCTTTTTCACGGATACCTGAAGTACATGATAAAGTCAATACCGATAAAAGCAAGCATCCACCCGCTATAAACTTATTCATAATCCTTGTTTAATTGACAGTTGATCATTGACAGTTACTCTCGTCCTGCTCCACGGGACAGCAACATTTATTTATGAACCGGCAGGTCTTCTGACTTACTTCCATTCTGGACGCCTTCCCGATTACGAAACCAGTGGCCAAGGTATTGTCCGAATGTTTAGAAGTTCACAGCAGCGTGGTCTGTCCGGGATTCTCACCCGGTTCCCTTTTAATCCGCCTCCCGGAAAAAGAGATAAGCGGAGCCTATTACAGCGACAAAAGTAGTAAGAATATTTGTATACATCCGCAATTTTAAGGACTTTTGCGTTTCAAATAAAAACAGATACACATGAATCATCCTATTCACTTCGTCTCATTAGGTCCCGGTGATCCGGAATTAATTACGCTGAAAGGGCTTAAAACATTACAAAAGGCTGATATTATCTATTGTCCTGCTACACAAGGCAAGCATGGAATCATATCTCGGGCGACGGATATATTGAAAGCTATTGAGGTAGACGAATCCTTGATCCATCCGTTTATTTTGCCAATGAGTAAGGAACGGACAGATGCGTTAAACGCTTATAACGAATTGTTTCTGGATGCCCAAGCTGAATATTTGAAAGGAAAACAAATCGTGATCGTCGCCGAGGGAGACGCTGGTTTTTATTCATCTATACAATATGTATACGATAAATTCGAGGAAGCAGGAATCCCGGTCGATCGAATCGCAGGAATTCCGGCATTTATAGCGGCAGGTGCCTTGGCCGGGATACATATCGTAAAACAAGAGGAGCAAATTAACGTAATCCCCGGGACTGCGTCGTTCGATGAACTTTCGGCAAAAATAGAAAATGGAATGATCATCGTCATCATGAAATTACCGGGTTGCCAAGAGGCTATTCATACTTGTATCCGGCAGTATGCGGATAAGGCGGTTTTTCATTATTTCGAGAATGTAGGAACAGGAAAAGAATATTATACTACTGATATCACCACTATACATTCCAAGGATTTCCCCTATTTCTCCCTACTGATTATCCAACCTCGCTAAAAGAAGAAGGCTGCCCGGAGAGTAACCAAACCCGGACAGCCCATCTTATTACGCTACATGCAATATATGCTTAAGCTGATCGATATGGAAACGAAGTGTATCCATATAAGGTTTCACTGAATTATGATACATGATCGCTTTTGCGTGCATATCTTCCAACTCGCTTACTTTACGGTTCGCCTCACGCATTTTACAAGCGTTGTAGCGAATACCCGATACATGTCCTTTGATATCCTCGATCGCTTGGTTTCCCCGGTTGAAGATAGACTCTGCTTCTTCCGGAGCGTATACCGTATAGGCTTGGGCAACGTCATCCAGTAATGCCTGTTGATAAGAGCCGGCTATCGGGAGCAATTGATGGATCGCATGATGACATAAAGAATGAACCTCGTTTTGAAGCTTCTTCAATTCTACTTCCCACTTTGATTCACATACTTCATCCAATTGTTTGACTTCCGCTACGACACGGCCGCTAAACAATTCCACTACCATCTTTTCCCATGCTTCTGCTACCCACGATTTAGTAGCAAATGTAACCTGACTAAATCTTACTGTTGACATAACCTTAAATTTACATATTATATTGCTAATGTTATTAATCTCTTATCTATTTCAATTTATCACACTCAAACCATTTTAGCTTTCTTTTTATCGTTGTGACACCGCAAAATTAATCAAATTATCATAGATGAATAATTTTAAAGACTATTTTATAATTCTTTAAGGGTGCAACAAGCAAAACGTATGATTTTTGCAAAGTTCACTTTACAAAAAGTTCAATTTCAAGCCTAACAGCTATCACAAAAAGCAAGATCATCGCCATCTTCGCACAAAAATATCAAAATAACACAATCTTATTATTCCATAAAGGGGGAAAACCTTGTTCCGTATCATTTTGTTATTATAATAAATTAGATTTACTTTGTTCAAACTATATAAACTTACATAAAGCACATGAAATCGGACATTGAGATAGCAAGAGAAACAGACTTGCGTAAAATTAAGGAAGTTGCGACAACGTTAGGTATCCCTCGTGAGGAAGTACAAAATTATGGCAGGTATATTGCCAAGGTTCCTATCCATTTGATCGATAAAAAGCAAATGGACCAGCATAATTTAATTTTAGTGACCGCTATCACTCCCACTAAAGCGGGAATCGGAAAGACTACGGTTTCGATCGGTCTGGCTTTAGGGCTGAATAAAATAGGGAAGAAAGCGGTGGTCGCTTTACGTGAGCCGTCTCTTGGCCCGTGTTTCGGCATGAAAGGTGGTGCTGCCGGAGGTGGATATGCCCAAGTGCTTCCCATGGAAAACATCAACTTGCATTTTACAGGGGATTTTCATGCGGTTACTTCCGCCCACAATATGATTACCGCTTTATTGGATAACTATATTTATCAGACTCGCAACACCTGCGAGGGATTGAAGGAGATCAAATGGAAACGGGTTCTTGACGTAAACGACCGTAGCTTACGTAACATCGTATCGGGTCTAGGCGGCTCGGCGAACGGTGTCCCTACCGAGACCGGATTTGACATCACTCCCGCTTCAGAGATCATGGCGATCCTTTGCTTGGCTACGGATATAGAGGATTTGAAACGACGTGTCGGAAATATTTTATTGGGTTATACAAACGAAGATAAGCCTTTCACGGTAAATGATCTTGGCATAGCCGGAGCTATTACCGTATTGCTAAAAGACGCATTACTGCCGAACCTAGTACAAACAACGGAGAATACTCCCGCATTTGTACATGGAGGTCCTTTCGCTAATATCGCCCATGGATGTAATTCCATATTGGCCACCCAAATGGCTCTTACTTATGGAGATTATGTGATTACGGAGGCTGGTTTCGGCGCTGATCTGGGCGCAGAGAAATTCTTTAATATCAAATGTAGAAAAGCGGGGCTTTCACCGAAACTGACAGTCATCGTAGCGACTGCCCAGAGCTTAAAACTTCATGGTGGCGTTCCTGAAAAAGAAATCAAGGAACCGAATATCGAAGGATTAAAGAACGGATTCGCTAACTTAGATAAACACATTGAGAATATGAAGAGCTTCGGACAGCAAGTAATCGTGACTTTCAACCGTTTCGCTACCGATACGGACGAGGAGATCGCTTTAGTGGCTGAGCATTGCAAGGAAAAAGGGGTTGGATTCGCCATGAATAACGTTTTCTCCGAAGGAGGTGAAGGGGGTACGGAGCTTGCCCGCTTAGTGGTTGATACGATCGAAAATCATCCTTCCGCTCCTTTACAATATACATATGATCTGAATGATCCGATCCGTACGAAGGTACAAAAAGTGGCCCAGAAGATATACGGAGCCTCTTCGATTGTTTATACGACTTTGGCCGATAAAAAATTGCGTCAGATCGAAAGCTTGGGTATTTCCCATTATCCGATCTGCATCGCCAAGACTCAATATTCATTCTCTTCCGATCCGAAAGCTTATGGGGTCGCCAAGGATTTCGAACTAAAAGTACGAGATGTAATCATCAATAACGGAGCCGAGATGATCGTTGTCGTCATGGGCGAGATCATGCGTATGCCGGGGCTCCCTAAAGAGCCGCAAGCCCGAAAGATCGATATCGTGGATGGCATGATTGAGGGATTGAGTTAATAGACAGTAAAACAATTTAAATAAAAAAAGGTACGCCTCACACATTCAGTAAGGCGTACCTTTTTTATAACCACTCTCGCCCCGAAACCGGGGGGCGATCAATAAGCTCTGGCGAACAGTACCCGGCAAGCCGACGGTTTACCTGTCACCATACACTTACCCGGAGTCTTATCACCAGCTAAAGGAATACAGCGGATCGTAGCTTTCGTCTCGTTCTTGATCAATTCTTCTGTTTCCGGGGTTCCATCCCAGTGGGCCATGATGAAGACACCATCCTCGATCTTCTCCTTAAATTCCTCATACGTATCTACGTTTATGATGTTAGCCTCACGGTGATCGTACGCTTTCTTGAAGATATTCGCTTGGATTTCCTCCAACAGATTCTTCACGTATTCCTCAATGCCATCACAAGTGATCGTCTCCTTCTCCAAAGTATCACGGCGCATTACTTCGATCGTATTATTCTCCAAATCACGACCACCCATAGCCAAACGCACGGGAACACCTTTTAACTCGTACTCAGCGAACTTCCAGCCCGGCTTCTTGTTATCAGCGTCATCATATTTCACGGAAATGCCTAACGCTTTCAATTTAGCCACGATACCAGCGACCTTCTCGCTGATCTGCGTCAATTGCTCAGCGCTACGGTAGATCGGTACGATCACAACCTGTATCGGAGCCAAATGTGGAGGCAATACCAAACCGTTATCATCAGAGTGAGACATAATCAACGCTCCGATCAAACGTGTGGAAACACCCCAAGAAGTAGCCCAAGCATAGTCGCTCTTACCGTTCTTGTCGATGAAAGTAACGTCGAAAGCCTTACCGAAGTTCTGCCCCAAGAAATGGGAAGTTCCCGCCTGCAAAGCTTTTCCATCCTGCATCATCGCCTCGATCGTATAGGTATCCAAAGCACCGGCGAAACGCTCGCTCTCAGACTTCACGCCCTTTATTACCGGCATTGCCATATAATTCTCTGCGAAGTTCGCATAAACATCTTGCATCTTCTTAGCTTCTATCTCCGCTTCTTCACGAGTAGCGTGAGCGGTATGGCCTTCCTGCCACAAGAACTCAGCCGTACGAAGGAACAAGCGAGTACGCATCTCCCAGCGCATCACGTTCGCCCATTGGTTGCACAAGATAGGCAGGTCACGGTAAGACTGAATCCAGTTACGGTATGTATTCCATATAATGGTCTCCGAAGTCGGGCGAATGATCAATTCCTCTTCCAGTTTAGCTGCCGGATCTACGACAACCCCCGTACCGTCATGATTTGTCTTCAAACGATAGTGAGTAACCACGGCGCACTCCTTGGCGAACCCTTCTACGTGCTCAGCTTCTTTGCTTAAGAAAGACTTCGGGATCAGCAAGGGGAAATAAGCGTTCACATGACCGGTTTCCTTGAACATATCGTCTAGGATACGTTGCATCTTCTCCCAGATAGCGTATCCGTAAGGCTTGATCACCATACAACCACGCACGGCGGAATTCTCCGCCAAATCTGCCTTAATTACCAAATCTTGGTACCACTGCGAATAGTTTACACTTCTCGGTGTAAGTTCTTTCAGCTCTTTTGTCATTTCTTTATATTTCTAAATTATACTGTTTTCCTTAATCTGAATAAGTAATGGGTTGCAAAGGTAAGAAATAATCGTATATCTTTGTAAAAACTATATATAGATAATATCATGAATATACACAAGATCACACGTTACTTACTTATGTTATGTACATTTACGTTCTTAACTCTCACGGCGAAAGGGCAAGATGGAGAGCCTTTGCGACTGGCCGTGGCAGGGGTATCCCACGGACATCTATGGGAGGTGATAAGCCGTTTGGATAGAGGCGATTTCAAGATTGTAGGAGTCGCCGAGAAAGATGATTACTTACGGGAACATAACGGTCTGCGGGATAAGCTAGATCCAAACCTGTTCTATGCGGACCTTGGCGAGATGCTGGACAAGACCCATCCTGAGGCGGTCATCGTATACGAGCCGATCTACGACCATCTTCGTGTGGTAGAGGCTTGTGCGCCGAGAGGCATACATGTTATGGTAGAAAAGCCATTGGCCGTAAATAACGAACATGCTACCCGAATGGCATCGCTCGCCCGTGAGAAAAATATCTTGTTACTTACCAACTACGAGACTACGTGGTATAATACCAACCATGAGGCATTCCGCCTTATCGACAGCGGTGCTATCGGGAAGATCGATCGTATCAACGTATACGACGGGCATCAAGGTCCCTTCGAGATCAACTGCGGAAAAGAGTTCACGGACTGGTTAACCGACCCCGTGCTGAATGGCGGCGGGGCGGTTATCGATTTTGGATGTTACGGAGCCAACTTAGCCACCCGTCTCATGAAAGATGAAAAGCCTCTTAGCGTATACGCCGTACTACGGCAGAATAAACCGAATCTTTATCCCAAGGTAGACGATGACGCGACTATTATCGTGGAATATCCTTCCGCGACCGTCCAGATCATGGGATCATGGTGTTGGCCGATGGGTAGAAAAGATATGCATATCTATGGCGACAAAGGATATATTTACCAAGATACACCTAAGGAAATGCGAATTTATACCAACGGAAAGGAGCGCCAAGAAATAGCACCTTCCTTGAACGCTCCTTATAATGATTCCTTTTATTTCTTGAAAGCCGCCGTCCGTAAAGAGATTGACGTACCTCCCACGGACCTTTCCTCGTTGGAGAATAACCTAATGGTAGTACGGATATTGGACGCTGCCATTCAAAGTGCGAAATCTAAAGCGGTTATCCAGCTCTTTTGAGAGTTTAAAACACCTCTTTCCAATGTTTTAGATTCGTATCGATGGTATCCAAGACCTCCTTGCTTCGCCCCTCCATCATTAACTTATACATGGTCTGGGCAAAACCAAGCATTTGGGAGAACTCAATCTTGGGAGGCATCGCTAATGCGTTCGGATCGGTCATGATGTTAACCAAGGCCGGTCCGTCAGCGTTAAACACTTTCTGCAAGGTGGGGAATACATCGTCGGGGTTGATCACGTTGTAGCCCGCCATTCCCATTGAAAGGGCGACCCGGGCGAAATCCGGGTTCAGCATCGTGGTCTGCCAATCCGGCAGTCCGGCCACCTCCATCTCAAGTTTTACCATTCCTAGGGAACGGTTATTAAACACGATTAATTTAATCGGCAAATGGTATTGCACGATCGTAGCAAGGTCGCCCAACAACATTGAGATACCTCCATCACCACACAACGCAACGACTTGCCTGCCGGGGTAAGCCAATGCCGCCCCTATCGCTTGCGGCATGGCGTTCGCCATCGAGCCATGATTGAATGATCCCAACATCTTCCGCATACCCGTAGCTTGCAAATAGCGGGCACCCCATACACAAGTCATACCCGTATCCACGGTAAATATGGCGTCGTCCGAGCTAAGCTCGTCTACGACCGAGATCACGTACTCTGGCTGTATCTTCTCTTCTTTCCCCCGGACAGCGGCGGCAGAACGGAGATTTTCCCGAACTTTCTCATATTTAGCCAACTGTTCCCGCAAGAAACTATCATCTTCTTTCTGGTGAATCAACGGAATCAACTCATCCAAAGTATCCTTCACATCGCCACAAAGCCCCATTTGTATCTTGGCACGACGCCCCAGACGATTCGGATTGATATCCACCTGTACGATCGTGTTGCTCTCTGGCATGAATGCCTCGTATGGAAAATCGGTTCCCAACAACAACAACACCTCTGCCTCGTGCATACTATAATAGCCGGAAGGCATGCCCAATAGACCGGTCATCCCCACCTCGTTCGGATTATCGTATTGGATCTCCATCTTACCCTTGAAAGAATAGGCTACCGGAGCATTCAGTAATTTAGCCAACTGCACCAATTCCGAATGGGCATCTTTCACCCCTATTCCACAATAAAGTGTCACTTTCTTCGCGTTATTCAACAAATCCGCTAATTCCCGGATTTCCTGTTCGGCGGGACAAACCCGTTGTCGCGTAGGAAAAGAAAAGGTAGAGGACAAACCCGCTGTAGCATTCTCTGCCGCCAAGTCACCGGGAAGTCCGATCACCCCGACCCCACGTGATGAGATCGCCGCTTGCATAGCGCCTTGAAGCATCCGGGGAAATTGTTCCGGTGTAGTGGCTACCTGATTATAATAGCTACAATCATCGAACAATTTGATCGTATTTGTCTCTTGGAAATATTCTGTACCAAACTCCCGGGAAGGGATCGTAGAAGCGATCGCCAAGACCGGGGCTCCGGATCGTTGGGCATCATACAGCCCATTAATTAAATGTACATGCCCGGGGCCACTACTACCTGCACAACAAGCCAACTCGCCTGTCAATTGAGCCTCCGCCGCAGCGGCATAAGCTCCCGTCTCCTCATGACGGACATGAATCCACCGCAATCTGCCGTTTTTCCGAACAGCCTCGTTTACCTCATTCAGGCTATCGCCTGTCACGGCGTATATACGTCGTACGCCTGTTTTTTCCAGCGTATCCACTAACTGGTCCGCAACTTTCTTCGTCATAGTTTAAACTCTTCTTTTTATTTTATTAAGAAAACTATCAAGGGCTGGAGAAAGTTTTTGGAAAGACTGATTTTTATTTGATGCAATCCGTCAATGTTCGTAAAAAAGCGACAATCGCAGTCTCCTCTCCCTATTTCCGGGATATGACATATAGTAAACATATCACCAAATGTACGATTTATTTCTCAAGATATATGAGCGATGGCCTCTATTTATGGAGAGACATCCCCATGTAGATACCGATGCAATAAGGAATTAACCAGATGAACCACACAACAATGCTAAATCTATTGAAATGCTGCTTGGCTTTTAACGAACCTTTAAAGTAAGTCCAAATCGCCCAGATCGCATGGATTAGCATCAAGCAAATAGCGATAATTCCCGTTACGGTATGCGCCGTATCATGCAGATGGGTCAGCTGGGCGATATGCTCCATCAAACCCGTTCCAATAGCGTCCGCATAAAGTCCTAATACAAAAAAACAAAGATGCCACGCTTTTAACTGTCCTTGAAAACGCTCGCCCCAGACTCCGATCGTATAGCATATCAAGGCGGATGATATCACACAAATGGCCGTAATCAGTAAATGAATATCAAGTTGATTGAATACCATATTTTTCCTTTTTCAAAAAGAACAGAAGCTTCCTAAAAAAGTTCAGGCTATTGGCAAAGAATTCATACATTCGCGTGTCTAAATAAAAACGACAGGGCAATCCCGTTGAAAAATATGAAACAAAATATACTCGCTCTCTATCTGATCAAGTTATCCAAATGGTTCTCGCTCGTAATGCCTATCATTGTCCTTTTCTATGAGGATCATGGGTTAGGATTGCAAGACGTATTTATTTTGAAGAGTGTCTACTCGGTCGCCGCTGTCGCTTTGGAGATTCCCTCGGGCTACCTAGCAGACGTATGGGGACGTAAGAAATGCTTGATTCTAGGTTGTATACTTTTCTTTGGAGGGTACCTATGTTATTCTTTCACCTCCACTTTCACGGCATTCCTCTTCGCCGAGATCCTGTTGGGAACCGGGCAAACCTTGGTAAACGGAGCGGATTCGGCGCTGCTCTACGATACAACCGTACGATATAAAAAAGAAGAACTTTACTTGCGGTACGAGGGACGTATCACGATGATCGGTAATTTCGCCGAGGCCATAGCCGGGATATTCGGTGGATTGCTGGCCGCTTATTCTTTGCGATTGCCGTTTTACGCCCAAGCGTTTGTCGCCTTTATCGGCATTCCGGCGGCGTTCGCCTTGCAGGAATTCAATACTAAGAGTAAGGTGCAGAACCCGGTTTCCGAGATTCTCCGCATTTTGAAATATTCCTTGGTCACGAACCGCAAACTATGCTATAACATCATGTTCTCCGGTATCATCGGGGCCGCTACATTAACGATGGCATGGTTCGTGCAGCCCGTATTGATGAAGTTGGAAACCCCGACCTCCTATTACGGTGTCATTTGGACCGTGCTCAATCTGACGGTGGGATTGTCCGCCCTCTATTCTGATCAGGTAGAGCGGTATTTCGGGATGCGTAAATCAAACACATTTATACTACTTGTAATCATCGGTGGATATATATCGCTCGCTTATAACCTTACTTATTGGGGATTAGCGATCTTGTTCATTTTCTATATAGTCCGGGGCTTCGCCACACCGATCTTGAAAGGTTACATTAATCAAATGACCTTCTCGGAGATGCGGGCTACGGTCTTGTCGATCCGTAACTTTGTGATCCGCTTGATATTCGCTGCCATCGCCCCATTTATAGGTTGGCTAAATGATTTCTATTCTTTGCATGTAGCCCTGTTAGTTTCCGCCGGAATTATTGCCATACCCGGAATTTTATTCTTAGTTTTGCAATTCCGTAAAGCAGATTAAAAATATAATAGCATGAAAAGACAACTTATGACCGGACTGTTTGCCGCTTTGGCTTTCACAGCGGTAGCCCAGTCGAATGAGTGGCGAGATCCCGAGGTCAACGCCGTAAACCGTGCCCCGATGCACGCCAATTTCTTCGCCTACGAGACCGCCGAGGTGGCAGCGAAGGACGCCAAGGAACAATCCCAGAACTTCATGACCTTGAACGGTCCTTGGAAATTCTTTTGGGTAAAGAACGCTGACGCTCGTCCTACCGATTTCTGGCGGACCGATTACAACGACAAAGGATGGAACAATATGCCTGTGCCCGGTGTATGGGAACTGAACGGATATGGAGATCC
The DNA here is from genome assembly GCF_003635485.1 of Parabacteroides sp. AF19-14. Classification (NCBI taxonomy): domain Bacteria; kingdom Pseudomonadati; phylum Bacteroidota; class Bacteroidia; order Bacteroidales; family Tannerellaceae; genus Parabacteroides; species Parabacteroides sp. AF19-14. Next base: position 20,170 of record NZ_QTMJ01000013.1, read on the forward strand.
TCTCTACGTAAACGTTGGTTACGCTTGGCGCGAGCAATTTAAGAACAACCCACCCGAGGTCCCTACCGTTAATAACCATGTGGGTTCCTACCGCCGTGAGATCATGGTTCCTGCCGGCTGGAACGGAAAAGAGATCATCGCCCATTTCGGCTCCGTTACCTCCAATATGTATTTGTGGGTAAACGGGAAGTACGTAGGCTATAGCGAAGATAGCAAGCTGGAAGCGGAGTTTAACTTAACTCCTTACTTGAAACCCGGACAAAAAAACCTGATCGCTTTCCAAGTATTCCGCTGGTGTGATGGCACTTATCTGGAAGACCAAGATTTCTTCCGTTACAGCGGTGTCGGACGTGATTGTTATTTATACGCCCGTAACCCAAAGCAACAGATCGCCGATATACGTGTGACTCCGGATCTGGACGCTCAATACCAAAATGGCTCGTTGGCTGTCAACCTGACCATGAAGGGTAAAGGTACGGTAGAGCTTGAACTATTGGATGCCCAGAATAAAGCTGTCGCTACCCAATCCTTGAACGCTTCCGGAAAGGTCAGCACGACGATAGAAGTCTCCTCTCCCCACAAATGGACCGCGGAGACTCCTTATCTATATACTTTACGGGCTACTTTAAAAGAGGGAGGCAAAACAATCGAAGTAATCCCTGTAAAAGTAGGTTTCCGTAAGATCGAATTAAAGAACGCCCAGATACTCGTGAATGGGCAACCGGTTCTTTTCAAGGGTGCCGACCGTCACGAGATGGATCCCGATGGCGGTTATGTCGTTTCACGTGAACGCATGATACAGGACATACAGATCATGAAGAAATTCAACTTGAACGCCGTTCGTACCTGCCACTACCCGGATGATAACTTCTGGTACGATCTTTGCGATAAATACGGTATCTATGTCGTAGCCGAGGCCAATGTAGAGTCTCACGGAATGGGATACGGCGAGGAAACGTTAGCCAAGAACCCATCTTATAAGAAAGCGCATCTGGAACGTAACCAACGTAACGTCCAACGTGGTTTCAACCATCCGAGTATAATCTTCTGGTCCTTGGGTAACGAGGCGGGATACGGTCCTAACTTCGAGGCCGCTTACGATTGGATCAAAAACGAGGATCCCAGCCGTGCCGTACAATACGAGCAGGCCGGAAAGACCGGAAAGACAGATATCTTCTGCCCGATGTATTACAACTACGAGGATTGCGCTAAATACTGCGAGGACAACTCCATGCAAAAGCCTTTGATACAATGTGAGTACGCCCATGCCATGGGTAACTCTCAAGGTGGTTTCAAGGAATATTGGGATTTGATCCGTAAATACCCGAAATATCAAGGAGGCTTCATCTGGGACTTCGTGGATCAATCCGTACGCTGGACCGGCAAGAACGGGAAAATGATCTATGCTTATGGCGGCGATTTCAATAAGTTCGACGCTAGCGATAATAACTTCTGCGATAACGGCTTGATCAGCCCGGATCGTGTTCCGAACCCGCATATGTACGAGGTGGGGTATTATTACCAAGATATCTGGACAACCCCCGGCGATCTGTCGAAAGGTGAGATCAAGGTGTACAACGAGAATTTCTTCCGTGACCTTTCCGCTTATTATCTGGAATGGGAAATGCTGAAAGGTGGCAAGGTTGTTCGTAGCGGACGTGTCGATGACCTGAAAGTAGCTCCCCAACAAACATCAACGATCCGATTGGATCTAGGCGAGACTTGCCAATGCACGGAATGGTTGCTGAATGTATCTTATAAACTGAAGAACCGTGAGGGTTTATTACCCGCCGGACATACCGTAGCCAAGGATCAGCTGACGTTGAATCCATACAAGGCTCCATCTATGGAATTGAAAAACGTGGAGACAACCAATATCGAAACCAAGGCTCCAGTCGTACAAGATAGCGATGCGAATTACCTGATCGTGGAAGGTTGTGGTTTCCGTACCGAGTTCAATCGAGAGAATGGTTATCTGATCAAATACGAGGTAAACGGCCAAGACATGATCAAGGAAGGAGAGGCTTTGACTCCTAACTTCTGGCGCGCACCGACAGACAATGATTTCGGAGCTGGCCTACAGAAAAAGTACGCCGCATGGAAGAATCTGGAGATGAAGCTGACTTCTCTTAACCAACGGATGGAGAACAAGCAAGTGATCGTAGAGGCCGCTTACGATATGCCGACCGTATCCGCCAAGTTGAACTTGACGTACGTGATCAATAACAAGGGTGCGATCAAGGTTACCCAGAAAATGACAGCAGACAAGAATGCCAAGGTATCCCCCATGTTCCGCTTCGGTATGCAAATGCCGATGCCGAGATCATTCGAGAATATCGAATACTACGGTCGTGGTCCCGTGGAGAATTATATCGACCGCAAGGGTAACGCCGACTTGGCTATTTACCGCCAGACCGTAGATGAGCAATTCTATTCGTATATCCGTCCGCAAGAGAATGGAACGAAATCGGATATCCGCTGGTGGAAAATGCTGAACGAGGCTGGTAACGGTATCGAGGTTGTAGCCTCTGCCCCATTCTCCGCTTCCGCTTTACATTATACGATCGAGTCTTTGGACGACGGTGCCCGGAAGGATCAAAGACACTCTCCCGAAGTAGAGGAAGCTGACTTGACAAACCTTTGTCTCGATAAGGTGCAGATGGGATTGGGCTGTGTAAATAGCTGGGGAACTATCGCACTCCCGGAATATCAAATTCCTTACGGCGACTATGAGTTCACGTTCATTCTTACTCCGGTAAAACATAGCATCGAGATCGAGTAAAACGAATCTTTTATCTAGCGAGAGATATATGAAAGAAGGGGAAAGCAATTGTTGTTTTCCCCTTCTCTCGTTTTCTATCATCACTATTCTTTAACAGCCACTACCTACAAAATTCCTAAACCGTTCCAGTCCCTTTATCAGCGAGGAACGTGGACAAGCGATATTCCAACGCATGAAACCTTCGCCTTCTGCTCCATACATCGTTCCAGCATTGAGCCATAGCTTCGCTTTCTCGATCAGCAAGTGTTCCAATTCTTCCGATGATTTACCAAACTTACGGCAATCCATCCATACTAGATAAGTGCCTTCCAACAAGGTTATCGGGAAGTCCGGCAGATATTTCCCGCAAAAATCTTTCATGTATAAGTAATTCTGCCATAAATAATCGATCAGTTGCGACAGCCATTCCTCTCCCTCATTATAGGCCGCTATGGTAGCTATTACACCAAAAGGATTCACATCGCATACCTCGTTGATATTGATTGCCCGGTCTATCTTCCGACGTAGGTTCTCATCGGAACACACGATATTGGCGATCTGTAATCCAGCTATATTGAAAGCCTTGCTAGGTGACAGGCATGTCACGGAATGCCGTAGGAATTCTTCCGAGATAGATGCGAACGGCGTAAAAGTATATTCCGGAAATACAAGTTCGCAATGTATATCATCCGATACGACTGTTAAACCATTACGGATACATATCTCGCCGATATGACTTAATTCCTCACGTGTCCATACCCTTCCAGCGGGATTATGAGGATTACACAACAACATGACCTTTACCCTCGGATCAGCGGCTTTTCTCTCCAAATCCTCATAATCAATCGTGAATGTATTATGGGCATAAGACAAAGGGTTGCGGATAATCTCACATCCGTTATTGCGGATGGATGAGAAAAAACAGTTATAAACCGGAGTCTGCACCAGTACTTTATCACCCGGCTCGGTCAACGCTTTGATAACGGCGGAAATAGCCGGAACAACACCGGAGGTATAAATCATCCATTCTTTCCGTATTTGCCATCCATGCCGACGTTCAAACCAACCTGTCACCGCTTCGTAATATGCATCCGGCACTTGGGTATAACCGAAAATACCATGTTCTACACGTTGCCGTAAAGCTTCGATAATAACGGGTGCCGTACGGAAATCCATATCGGCCACCCACATCGGTAGTACATCCGTGCCCACGACACTATCCCATTTATAAGAGTTCGTACCGGTACGAGGCACTATTTCATCGAAGTTATATCTCATATTCTTTATGCGGAAAAGCAAGTACGTTCATTCCATAGCCTCAGTTGGCAATTACCCGGAGCCTTGATGTTCTCGTCGAGGATTACCTCACCATAACTTTCGGCGGTGATGCTTCCCGTACGGGGATTCTTCACGCTACGGATCGAGCTGTTGATAGTCGCCTGTACGGAACTGTATTCAAAGGCTAGATCGCAATCATCTGCCATCGTACAGTTCTCCATCATAAGATCGTGGGCGTAACAAAGCGGCTGCGTACCCGAGATCTTGCAATTTACCAAACGCAGGTTCTTCGAGTGCCACCCCAAGTACTCGCCGTTAATCTCGGAATCGTATACGGTAACATTCTCCGTATTCCAGAAAGCGTCTTTCGAGTTGATGACCGCATTACGGATTTCCGCGTTCTTGCAATACTGGAACGAGTAGTTTCCATTTTGAGCGTAGTTCCGGATTTTAATGTTCTCGCCGTGCATAAATAATAATCAGCATGATCTATTTGCACATTTATCAATTCCACGTTCCGGCAATGCCAAAGGGTTTCTTGAGCATTGGGTAGTTGTACGTTTTCCAGTCTGATACCGTCCATCTCCCGAAACATCTTTGGGGCTTCCACCCGTGTATCCGTCATCACTAGATTTTGGGAGTACCATAACGCGGCACGTCCACCTTCCGTAAACAGGCTATTCTTGATGGTGAAGCCATCCACGTGCCAAAACGGATATTTACCCTCAAAACGACAGCCTACGGCTATGATATTGCTACACTCTTTCAATGCCGACTCCCCGGCATGAATAACGACATTGTCTAATTGTACATCGTGAGAGGCGAACAAAGGGCGCTCACCACTAAATTCCATATTCTTTATCTGTTGCATAATGGATCTTATTTAAAGTTTTCTATAAAGAACCGTTCAATCTTATCGAAGGGGATGACATTCATCTGATCGTACAAATCGACATGATTCGCTCCGGGTATAATTAGCAATTCCTTATTATCACCTTTCAGTTTCTTGAAAGCATCCTCGCTGAAGTAACGTGAATGTGCTTTCTCTCCATGAATAATCAATACGGCGCTACGAATCTCGTCACTATACGAGAGTATAGGCATATTGATGAAAGATAAAGCCGAGGTCTTGTTCCATCCGCCATTCGAGTTGAGCGAACGCTTGTGGTAACCACGCTTCGTCTTGTAATAAGCGTAGTAGTCTTTCAAGAATTGAGGCGCATCGTCGGGTAACGTATCGGGTAAGCCTCCCGCAAGGGCATATGAGCCGTACTTTGCGTCAGCGGTACGCTGTTCATTGAGTTGCTTGCGCAATTCATAACGTGCGTCGGTATCCATCGCATCAAAATAGCCATTAGCGTTCACACGGCTCATATCGTACATCGTAGAGGTAACGGTCGCTTTGATACGAGTATCGATAGCCGCCGCATTAAGAGCCATGCCTCCCCATCCGCAGATACCGAGGATACCGATACGTTCCGCATCCACATCATCACGTGTCGAAAGGAAATCGACGGCCGCACAGAAATCTTCCGTATTGATGTCGGGAGAAGCTACATAACGAGGCTCTCCGCCACTCTCGCCTGTATATGACGGATCGAAAGCGATCGTCAGAAATCCACGTTCCGCCAATTCCTGCGCATATAAACCCGAGGATTGTTCCTTCACGGCACCGAACGGACCGCTAATAGCGATAGCAGGCAATTTTCCATCCGCATGCTTGGGTTTGTACATATCAGCGGCAAGCGTAATACCATAGCGATTACGAAAAGTAACTTTACTATGGCTCACTTTGTCACTCTGTGAGAATACCTTATCCCACTCCTTAGTTAGATTCAAATTCTTGTCCATTGTATGATCGGTATTAAATTGATTGTCTGTAGCGAACAGATTTCCCGTAGCGCAAAAGCATATGGCTATTGCCGTACATAATTCTCTTAATGACTTCTTCATGTCGTTCCTTGTTTATTTTTACGATGGCAAAGATAGAAGCTCAAATAGCATCCCTTTGTAGATAAATTACGGATGTCATGACCTCAATTACAGGTTTTGCAGAATCAGCCAGAAAACCTGTAAATACACATAATCCGTAACAATGGTTATATAATCCGTAATTAGGGTTATAACTATATATGAATTATCTTCTATTTTCGCGTACAGAATTATTGATTAAATACGTACGGCTTATGGATAAGATACTTAACTTAGATAGTGTAGACCTATATAACAAACTATATGGCCTCGAAACCCTAAATCCGCTTGTCAGTGTCATAGATTTGAATAAAGCGACGAGTAGTGTAGATCTCATCCGCTTCAATTACGGCATCTATGCGCTGTATCTAAAACTAGAGAAAGCCTGCGATATCAAATACGGACGCCAGACATACGATTACCAAGAAGGCACGATCGTTTGCTTCGCCCCCGGACAAACTGCGGAAACAAATCCGACCACCGATAAAGTCCAAGTAAACGCACATGGTATTCTTTTTCATCCCGATTTACTGCGTGGAACGTCACTCGGAAAGAATATAAAGAAATATACGTTCTTTTCTTACGAGGTAAACGAGGCGTTGCATCTCTCGGAAGAAGAAAGATCTATCGTGATGGATTGCCTGAAGATTATCCGTATGGAACTGGAGCATGGCGTGGATAAACATAGTAAAACCTTACTTGTAAACCATATAGAACTGCTACTTAATTATTGTATGCGTTTTTATGAAAGGCAGTTCATCACCCGAGGCAAGACAAACCGGGATGTGCTGACACGTTTCGAAAACCTGTTGGATGAGTATTTCGAAAGTACACTCGCCGAACAGGACGGATTGCCTACGGTGAAATACTTTGCCGACAAGCTTTGCCTCTCATCGAACTATTTCGGTGACATGTTCAAGAAGGAAACCGGCAAATCACCGCAGGAATACATCCAAGAGAAAGTAATCGAGCTAGCCAAAGAACGTATCTCCGGCACGGCGGACACAGTCAGCCAAATCGCATATTCCCTCGGTTTCCAATATCCGCAGCACTTCTGTCGGCTATTCAAGAAACGGGTAGGATACACGCCAAGTGAATACCGTGCGCAGATCGGTCTATCAACGAATCTATAGAAGGCGTTCAAGAAGATGTTAGATATTAAGACCGTATATGAATGTAACCGGTGCTTGGGATGCAAGACGCTGCACCCACAAGTAAGCCTCATCAATCTAGAGAGCCCGAACCTAGAGCAAGAGGCCGTAAAGTTCGAGTTCTATGCGATTCTCTTGATAGAAGACTGCCCGGACGGTTGTTATTGTTGCGGACGTAAGTATTACGATTATTCCAACGCTACGATGGTATTCCTTACCCCCGGTGAGATTTTCCGTATGAGCGAGAATAATACGTTACCCGACAAAGGGTACCTTTTAGCGTTCCATCCCGACCTATTGTTCCGCACGTCATTGGACAACCATATTAAGAACTATACCTTCTTCGCTTATAATAAGGAAGAGGCGCTACATCTCTCCCAACGTGAGACAGCCAAAGTTACGTGTTGTCTGGAAAACATCGAGGATGAGCTTCACCATGCCATCGATACACATAGTGGTACCATTCTATCCCGCCACATTGAATTATTATTGGATTATTGTACACGCTATTATGAGCGACAGTTCATTACCCGGGAGAATAAGAACAAGGCTATCTTGGAGAAATTGGAAAGGCTCCTCGACGAGTATATCATTTCCGGCAAATTAGAGAACGGCCAGCTACCCTCCATCGAATATTGTACGGCAGAACTGAATCTTTCTGTCGCTTACTTCAACGACCTGTTAAGATTCGAGACCGGCAAAACGCTGGAGGAATATTTTCAGTTCAAACGGTTGAGTGTGGCTAAGACAATGCTACTGAAAAAAGGTAATACTCCCGCTCTGGTAGCACGGCAACTAGGTTATCCGAACGTACAGTATTTCAGCCTTATATTTAAGAAGATCACAGGCATCGCCCCCAGTGAATATCCATATGCGCAAAACTAAGAAACGGAAGGAGGCCATCCCCCTTCCGTTTCTTAGAATAACATTATTTTCCTAGCTTCTTTTCCAGCATCTTCATAAAATATCCCCCGACAACCGAACGGGCTTGAAAACCTCGTTGCGTACCATCAGAAGTAAAATGCCAATCGCTTAGAGGAACACGTGAAGTCGTCTCGTTGGCATAGTTCCAGACCGGAATCATCAACGTATTAAAATCCTCCATCGATCCGGTCAAACAAGCGGACCATAAAATCCAGTCGGACTTCGTATAATCCTTCCGGTTATCCAACGGCAAACCGTATTTATTTTGCTTCGTCTTGTAATAAGCCATTTCCGTAGCGGCAACCTCTTTCGGGAAGATATTCAAGCCCAGCAAGCGATCCCACACCAAGTTGTATTTCTGGCTCCAAGTACCCGGCTTATCGAAAGTCAAGCGGTAATGATCGCCATCATCTGCCATTTTTACCCACTTAGCGGCCATCTCACGGGCGGCTTCCGTATATTGCCTAGCGATATCCGTCTTGCCTAACATCTCCGCCAATTTCCCGTAGCCGGCAACTCCCATAATTGCCTTGATGGACAAATTCGTGTTATGGGCGAAATGCCCGGCGAAATCATCCGTACAAAGTTGGTTCTTCGGATCAAGGCCTTCCTTCAACAAGTAATTCACCCATGTAGTCAAAACCTCCCAATGTTGGGCGGCATAATCGGCATTACCATCCACTACCGCTATGGCGGTCGCTAGCACAAGCATATTACCACTTTCTTCCACGGGCATATCGCCACCGTAGGTCTGACCGTTCGCAACCGGATATGTACCCACGTCGTGAGCCGGGAAAGGTTTCTTCCACAGTCCGCTCTCGCTATAATAGAAAATAGGGTTCATCATTCCTTTCAACAAATCCGTATTGTACACTAAGAATAAAGGAGCGGAAGGATACGTTATATCCACCGTTCCGATAGAACCGTTGCTGAAATTTTCTTTAGAGAGGAATAAGAGAGTCCCTTCTTTATCAGTCACCAATTTATGGGCGGCGATCGCCTGCCGATATGCGATAGCGCATAACTCGGCGTACTTCTTCCCTCCTACGGCACTCGTCTCGCTCATCAAAGAAGAATCGAAGGAACCGCAACGCCGCATCAGATCCTCGTAAGAAGCCTCCCCTTTCTCAAACGCCTGATGAATATCCACTTTCCCGTCGTGCTTCCAATAAGGCATCCGGTTGTCTTGGAAATACTGGATCGAATATAAATCATCGTAACCGATCATCAAATGTCCGGAGACGGTTTCCTTGGAGACCTTGCCGATCGGGTCCGTATAAGCGAGAACCGTCATTTGCTCGCGCATATCCGAAGAGATACTTTGCGATCCAGCCGGTAAATTACCAGTAGTCATGAAAGCTTTCTTCGTAGCATAATACTCGTCGATCGTTGCGGAGACTCCCGGTTTCTTTGGGATAGCCAAATAGAAATATCCCCAGTCAATCCGTACATCATCCCCGGTTTTCGCCAGAACCTCTTGATCGATTGTTCCTGTCTTTAGGTAAATTAAATTAGGGGTTTCCGTTTTCTCAAAAGTCACCTCTTGATCGATCGTATTCACGGCCCATTGCGGCGTGGCTTCCATATATAATTGCACGTCGTGATCTTTACCGTCGATGGAGCGGACTTGATAGGTTATATAATTAAACGGAGAAGTCATAGCCTCCAGATCATTCAGCAAGAAGGGAGCCGTGAAAATCAAGTCCAGACTTACACCACCGCACTCAAAGGTGTAGAATGTTTGCGTAGGCATCACGTTCACGGATTTCTGGATCGCTTTCTCATCGAACGTATCTCCTCGTTTCACCTTCCGCATGATTCCCATATCCACATAAGCGCCTCCCCCATTGTTCCGGCAATGAGCGGCCAACACGTTACCCGTAGGCTTCAAGTTTTCCGCCACCGCTTCCGGTATCTCTTTCAGCAAATCATAGTCCAGACCATTCCCTGCCACGGCGATTTGCTTTCCATTTAGATACACCTCGATATTATCATCGTGCGAATATTGGAGGTAGAGAGCATCCTTTCGCGCATCCGAAGGCCAGTCAAACGTACGGCGTACCCAGATATCGCCCGTAGACCAAGGCGTGGAACGATTCGGATTATCTTCCGTTCCGAAAGCGGCTTTTCCCTGCTTCCAACCTTTCGGATCATAAGCCTCGGCGAACCAATCACCGGCAGGCTGAGACATCGTATAATCGGCCTCCCATAGGCCATCCGAGGCCGTACCGATCACCGAGGTCACCTGCATATCATCCATTCCCATGAAACGGTATGATTTACCATCTACCCGTATACCGCCTAGAAGCGGATAATCACGGCCGGTCCAATGCCGTACCGACTCATCATTCAATTGATCGGCAAACGACCATGCGCTTGTATAAGGATCGATCGTGACCAAAGGTACGGCAGGGGCACGCAAAGAGTTCTCTGCCGCCGCCGTATAGACTTCAGAAACTTTCACCTGCGTACAACTCAATAAGGCCGTACAACAAGATAAAGCCAATAAATAGTTTTTCATCTGCTTACTTTACGGTTTTATGAATGGCCTCCAGCACGATCTTCTCCATGATCTTATAGCCTTCCAAGGTAGGATGCACACCATCTTTCGACAGGTTAGCGGGCAATCCGTTTCGCTCATCTTTCATGGCGGAATGATAATCCACGTACGTCAAGCCATTCTTATCCGCATACTCCTTGATCCACTTATTGAGCTGGATAACCTTATCGGCCGGCTTCATACCCGGTCTCCAAGGAAAATCGTATGCCGGCATCACGGAACAAAAAATCACCTTTATATTATTTACTTTCGCCAATTCCGCCATGGAGACCAAGTTACCATACACGTTCTCTAAAGCGATCACGCCGTTATTGTGGGCGATATCATTGATACCCGCCATGATTACCACTGCTTTCGGTTTCAAATTAATAACGTCTTGGCGAAAACGCACTAACATCTCCGAGGTTGTCTGTCCGCTGATCCCACGGTCTACGAAATTATTCTGGATAAAGAAGGTCGAATCCGCCGGCCACCATCCGTCTGTAATGGAGTTCCCCATAAATACCACGTTCGAAGGAACTTTCACGGTCTTGTTAGCCTCCGCGTAACGACCAAACTGAGCCCAATCCCCTTTCTCGGTCTGGGCAAATAACGTAGTGGTAGCCAATAAACAGCCCGCTACCAGTAAAGCTTGTCTCATGTTTTTCATATTACTTGATTATAAAATACAAACCAACGATCTTGTTTTCATCAAACAAAAGTAATCAAAATTGTCCACTCACCCATTCACACAAGAAAATATCTTATATTTGCTGTCATTGAAAAATAAAAACATCCGAATATGCTGAAAAAGATTCTTTCCAACACGATCGTACGGTTGATACTGGCCGTCTTGATCGGACTTCTGGTTGGGCTTGTCGTAAACGAGCCTGTGTTAAAAGCGGTCATGATCATAAAACAAATTACGGGACAGATTATTTTCTTCTTGGTTCCGTTGATCATTCTAGGATTCGTGGCACCATCCATCGCCCGCTTAAAAAGCAACGCATCCAAAGTCTTATTATTCGCTTTTAGTATCGCATACCTGTCATCGGTTGGCGCCGCTACCTTTGGCGCCGTTGTGGGTTACGAGTTAATACCGCATTTGCATATTCAAACCGCCTCGGAAGATCTAAAAGACATCCCTCCCATGTTGTTTAATCTAGAGATTCCGCCAGTGATGAGCGTTATGTCGGCATTGGTATTGGCCGTGATGCTGGGACTTTCTACCGCATGGGTTAAATCCGAGGAGATGGAGAGGTTGCTGGAAGTATTCCAGAACATGGTACTTAAATTGGTAGAACGGGTCTTGATGCCGGTCCTGCCGCTTTTCATCGCAGCGAATTTCTGCGTTCTTAGTTATGAGGGGGCGATTACGAAGCAGTTGCCTATCTTTTTATCCGTCCTGTTGATTGTCATCATTTGCCATTACATCTGGTTGACCTTACTGTATGTAGTCGCATCGATTTACTCCCGGAAAAATAGCTGGGGCGTATTGAAATACTACGGACCCGCTTATTTGACAGCCTTAGGCACCATGTCGTCCGCCGCCACCTTGGGCACGGCCTTGACCTGCGCCAAGAAAAGCAAGATTTTGCGAGAGGAAGTAATCGACGTGACTGTCCCCCTGTTCGCGAACATCCATCTATGCGGCTCTATCTTGACGGAAGTGTTTTTCGTATTGACCGTCTCACAAATATTATATGGAAGTATGCCGGACTTCACGACCATGCTCGTATTTATCATCTTGCTTGGTTTCTTCGCGATCGGCGCTCCCGGCGTACCGGGCGGTACGGTGCTCGCCTCATTGGGCTTGATCATCGCTATTCTAGGTTTCGACGAGGCAGGAACGGCATTATTGCTTACGATATTCGCTTTGCAAGACAGCTTCGGTACGGCTTGCAACGTGACGGGAGATGGTGCCCTTACCTTAATCACGGATACGTTCGATCAAGGGCAAACGGAAAAGGCTTCCACGGCTTTATAAGAACAAACTTCCATGGTGTCTTTTTGTAGATATGGTTGATTCTTTAAGAGTCAACCATATCTACAAAAAGACATATCACTTCCTTTTCATTCGATACTCTATGGGTGACTCCCCGGTATGCTTCTTGAAATACCGTCCCAGATAGGATTGGCTGGGAAAGTTCAAGTGGTTCGTTATCTCCTGCACGGTCATTTCCGTGGTACGCAACAACACCTTTGTCTCCAATATGATATGCCGGTCTATAATGGTCTTCGCCGACTCGCCCGCCACTTGCCGGGTGATAGTGGAGAGATAACGGGGAGAGATACAAAGCTCGTTCGCATAGAAAGAGACCTCTTTCTGGTCGAGATAATGGGCATGGATGCAATTGATGAACTTATGGAACAACTCCTCCCCACGGTTGCACCCATTTTGCTGGCGGCTCGAAAAGGAGTACCTTGTCTTATCATACATATTAAGGAAGAAGCATTGCAACTGGTTTTTCACGATCATATCACGGTACACGTTATTCCGATCCATGTAAATCAGCCAAAACAGCCGGATGATCACATTTATGGTCTCCTCCTGATCGGCGGGATGCGTATAGCAAGGGCTATCCTTTATGAAGCGGAAAAAGGGCGGATCCAGCCGGAATACGGCCTCGTCGAACAAGACCTTCGAAAAGGATATATATTGTACCTTGAAATCCTCGCTACTCGCATTCAACGTCAGGATCGTATCCGGTATCAATACGATCACCGTGTTGCGCCGGATATCCCATCGGCTCAAATCGACGGATATATTCGCCGTTCCTTTATAGCAAAATAAGATCATGCCATATCCGCTCTTGTAAGGACGATCCAATAACTCCCTCAAATCGGAATCGCCTATTATGAACGACTCTCCTCTCTCTATCTCAAATGGATTCATATGTCTACTATTTTGCCCGCGAATATAAGAGATCATTAGCATATAACGGATCATTCCATCTCAAAATGAACAATCATCGCCTCATTGTGGAAACAATGGTTCGCCGATAAGCGAGTAGCTTTGCATCCGAAAATATAGGTATTAGTTAAGATGAAAAAGCAAAATCGATTGATGAAGACTGCGATCGCCTTATGGTGTATCGTAGCTGTTGGGTGTAAACAAAGCCCTGTAATCCAACAAAGTTCAGGGTATGCGACAATGACCGTATTCACTTCGGAGAAAACTTTATCCAATAATTACTCGGCGAGTATACGAGGAAAACAGGACATCGATATTTATCCGCAAGTATCCGGCTTTATTACAAAGCTCTGCGTAACGGAAGGCGAGAGTGTAAAAAAAGGACAAGTCTTATTTATTATTGATCAAGTTCCTTATCAAGCGGCCTTAAACACCGCCATTGCGAACGTAGAGGCCGCTAAGGCATCTGTAGCGACAGCGCAACTGACCTACGACAGTAAACAAGAATTGTATAAAAACAAAGTAGTTTCCGAGTTCGACCTAAAGACCGCCTACAACACTCTACTCTCGGCAAAAGCCCAATTAGCCCAAGCGGAGGCACAAGAGATAAACGCCCGTAACAACCTTTCTTACACGGAAGTGAAAAGCCCCTCGAACGGCGTCATCGGAACCCTGCCTTATCGTGTAGGCGCATTAGTAAGCGCAAACCTGCCCAAACCGCTCACCACGGTATCGGACAATTCCGAGATGTATGTGTATTTCTCCATGACCGAGAATCAGCTATTGGCCTTGACCCGTCAATACGGCTCGAAAGACAAAGCCTTGGAGAATATGCCCGAGATAGAGCTTCAACTGAACGATAAATCGCTTTATCCCCAAACGGGAAAGATCGAGACGATCAGCGGCATTATCGATCAAAACACCGGAACAGTCAGCTTGCGTGCCGCATTCCCGAACGAGGAGCAATTATTGAATAGCGGGGGCTCCGGGAATGTGATCATTCCGGTTACATACGATAACTGCGTCGTAATTCCCCAAGCCGCCACGTTCGAGATCCAAGACCGGGTATTTGTCTTCAAGGTAGTGGACGGCAAGACGCAATCCGCCCCCGTAGAAGTGACCCGTGTGAACGGAGGACAAGAGTATATCGTAAACGCCGGATTGAATAGCGGCGACGTGATCGTAGCCGAAGGCGTAGGTTTATTGCGTGAAGGAACACCGATTGAAGTAAAACAAAATTAAGAACAATGAAAGTTAGCACATTTATAGAACGCCCCGTACTGTCCGCCGTAATTTCCATCACGATTATGGTTGCGGGTATCATCGGGCTTTTCACCTTGCCCGTAGAACAATATCCGGATATCGCCCCTCCTACCGTTATGGTCAGTACGACTTACTTCGGGGCGAATGCCGAGACCATGCAGAAGAGTGTCGTAGCCCCTTTGGAAGAGGCGATCAACGGCGTGGAAGATATGACCTACATGACCTCCACGGCTACCAACTCCGGTACCGCCACGATCACGATCTATTTCCAACAAGGAACCGATCCGGACATGGCCGCCGTAAACGTACAGAACCGTGTATCGAAAGCGACCGGGCAATTGCCGGCCGAGGTTACCCAAGTGGGTGTCACGACTTCCAAGCGCCAGACCAGTATGTTACAGATCTTCTCGCTCTATAGCCCGGACGGTTCTTATGACGAGAACTTCCTCAGTAATTACATCAGCATCAACCTAAAACCAGAGATACTCCGTATCTCCGGAGTCGGCGAGTTGATGGTTATGGGTGGCGATTACAGTATGCGTATCTGGATGAAGCCCGACGTTATGGCCCAATACAAATTGATCCCCTCGGACGTGACCTCCGTGTTGGCCGAGCAAAATATTGAGTCCGCCACGGGTTCTTTAGGCGAGAACTCGGACGAGACGTATCAGTACACCATGAAATATAGCGGTCGCCTACTTACTCCGGAGGAATTCGGCGAGATCGTGATCCGATCCACCGAGGATGGAGAGGTATTGAAGCTAAAAGAGATAGCGGACATTGAGTTAGGAAAGGAGAGTTATGCCTATATCGGACAAACAAACGGTAAGCCGGGTATCTCCTGTATGGTTTTCCAGACAGCCGGATCGAATGCCACGGAGGTGAATAATAAGATCGACGCTTTTCTTGAGGAAGCCTCGAAAGACTTCCCGAAAGGTATCGAGGTCGTAAAATTGATGAGTACGAATGATTTCTTGTACGCCTCGATCCATGAGGTTGTAAAAACCTTGATAGAGGCCATTATCCTCGTTATCCTTGTGGTATATGTCTTCTTGCAGGATATCCGTTCTACGCTGATTCCGTTGGTAGCGATCGTAGTTTCCTTGATCGGTACGTTCGCCTTTATGACGGTCGCCGGATTTAGCATCAACTTGATCACTTTATTCGCTTTGGTATTGGTGATCGGTACGGTGGTGGACGATGCGATCGTTGTCGTCGAGGCAGTCCAAGCTCGGTTCGACGTTGGATATAAGTCCTCTTATATGGCTAGTATGGACGCGATGAAAGGATTAACATCCGCCATCGTCTCTACTTCATTGGTATTTATGGGCGTGTTTATCCCGGTATCGTTCATGAGCGGTACATCCGGTACATTCTATACGCAGTTCGGTTTGACGATGGCAGCGGCCGTAGGTATCTCTACCGTTAACGCGTTAACGTTAAGCCCGGCGCTTTGCGCTATCTTATTGAAGCCTTACATCAACGAGGACGGCACCCAAAAGAATAACTTCGCCGCACGTTTCCGTAAGGCGTTCAACGCCGCATTCGATTCGGTCATCAAGAAATATAAGCACGGGGTGTTGTTCTTTATCAAGCGGAAATGGCTGGCTTGGTCTTTATTGGCATGCTCCATCGTATTACTTATCGTCTTGATGAACACGACAAAATCCAGCTTGGTGCCCGATGAGGATCAAGGTACGGTCTTTGTCAACGTAAGTACGGCCTCCGGAAGCTCCTTGGCTACGACTAACAAGATCATGACGAATATCGAGCAACGGATCAACCAGATTCCACAGCTTCAATCTTATTCCAAGGTTTCCGGTTATGGTTTGCTGGCCGGACAAGGTAGCTCTTTCGGTATGTTCATCTTGAAACTAAAACATTGGGATGAGCGCCCGGACAAGGAAGATAACGTACAAGCCGTGATCGGACAGGTATATGGCCGTACGGCAGATATCAAGGACGCTACGATTTTCGCCATCGCCCCGGCCATGATCCCCGGATATGGTATGGGTAACGCATTGGAAATGCATACGCAAGACAAGGCCGGTGGAGACTTAACGACCTTCTTTAACACGACCCAGCAATATCTCGCCGCCTTGCGTGAACGGCCCGAGATCGCTACGGCTTACTCTACCTTCGATATCAAGTACCCGCAATGGCGCGTGGATGTGGACGCGGCGAAATGCAAACGGGCCGGAATCACTCCGGATGCTGTTCTATCAACCCTTTCCGGTTATTACGGAGGGCAATATGTGTCGAATATCAACCGTTTCTCGAAGGTGTATAAGGTGATGATACAGTCCGATCCTAAATATCGTCTGGATGAGGCCTCCTTGAATAATACGTTCGTACGCATGTCGAACGGCGAGATGGCACCGCTTAGTCAGTTTATCACCTTGACCAAGGTATACGGTGCCGAATCTTTAGCCCGTTTCAATATGTATAATTCGATCGCCGTCAATGCCGTACCGGCCAATGGATATAGCTCCGGGGATGCTATCAAGGCGGTAAAAGAGACAGCGGTCACTTCGCTTCCGAAAGGATATGGCTACGACTTCGGTAGTATCACCCGTGAGGAGAACCAGCAGAGTAATACGACCATTATCATCTTCGGTATCTGTATCTTGATGATTTATTTGATCCTAAGTGCCTTGTACGAGAGTTTCCTTGTTCCTTTCGCCGTGATTCTTTCCGTACCGATGGGTTTGATGGGTAGTTTTTTGTTCGCTAAGTTCATGGGATTGGAGAATAACATTTATCTGCAAACCGGTTTGATCATGTTGATCGGATTGTTGGCGAAGACCGCCATCTTATTGACAGAGTACGCTACCCAACGCCGCCTGTCCGGTATGAGCCTGACTTCAGCCGCTCTTAGCGCGGCAAAGGTTCGTCTGCGCCCGATCTTGATGACCGCTCTTACGATGATATTCGGTTTGCTGCCATTGATCGTCTCCAACGGCGTAGGCGCTAATGGAAACCGCTCGTTGGGAACCGGTGCCGTTGGCGGTATGTTGATCGGTACATTGGCTTTGTTATTTATCGTGCCTTGCTTATTCATCACGTTCCAATACCTGCAAGAGAAACTACGCCCGATCCAATTCGAGCGTTCCCTTGACTGGCAGGTGCAAGAAGAGGTAAAAGAGGCCGCCGAAGAAAGAAAAGAATATTTAGATAGCAAGAAATAATCTATCCAGTTGTATATATATAATGTATATGAAAAATAACATCATACTCCTTGCCGTAGCGACGCTAGCGTTGAATAGCTGCGGCATTTACAAGAAATACGAGCCTGTCGCCACCCTCCCGGAGAATCTATATCGGGAGGAGATAGCCCCGGCAGATACCTTCTCCATCGGGAATATCAGTTGGCGGGACCTATTCACCGATCCGGCCTTGCAATCCTTGATCGAACGGGGATTAGCCAATAATACAGATCTGCGGATCGCCCATCTAAAGGTACAAGAAGCTGAGGCGGCGTTAATGACCTCCCGCCTCTCCTACCTCCCGTCGCTCTCCCTAGATCCACAGGGCACGACAAGTAGCTTTGATAAGGCGAAAGCGTCGTGGACATACAACGTCCCGGTATCGGCCAGTTGGGAGGTCGATATCTTCGGCCGGCTGACAAACGCCAAACGACAAGCGAAAGCCGCCTTGTCGCAAAGCCAAGCGTATAGCCAAGCCGTACAAACACAACTGATCGCCAATATCGCCAATTTATATTATACCTTATTGATGCTGGACCGGCAATACGAGATCACGACAGAAACCGCCGTGAAATGGCAAGAAAGCCTTCGTACCACCCAAGCATTAATGGCAGCCGGCATGACTACCGAGGCGGCCGTATCGCAAACCGAGGCTACTTGCTACTCCATCGAGACCTCTGTTAAGGATCTGGAACAGACCATCCGGGAGACCGAGAATACACTTGCCGTCTTATTGGGAGAGACACCTCAGGATATTGAGCGAGGAAGGTTGGAAGACCAATCCTTAACCCCGGATCTGGCTATCGGTATCCCGGTACAGATGCTCTCGAACCGTCCGGATGTACGTAGCGCCGAGTACGCATTGGCGCAAGCGTTCTACGGGACAGCCTCCGCACGCTCCAATTTTTATCCCTCGCTACGTCTTAGCGGCAGCGCGGGATGGACAAACAGCGCAGGTAGTTACATCGTAAATCCGGGTAAACTATTACTATCGGCGGTCGGCTCCCTCACGCAACCGCTATTTAACAAAGGAGCGAATATCGCCCAATTGAAAATAGCGAAAGCGCAGCAAGAAGAGGCCAAGCTCACTTTCCAACAAACCGTGCTCAACGCCGGAAAAGAGGTGAACGACGCACTTACCCAAGCCCAGACCGCAAAGGGAAAGATCGACTTGCGTACACACCAAATCGAATCGCTTGAAGATGCCGTCCGTAGCACCCAATTGCTGATGACGCATGGAAACACCACTTATCTGGAAGTGCTCACGGCACAGCAAACCCTGCTCAGCGCCCAGCTCTCCCAAGTAACGGATCGTTTTGACGAGCTTCAAGCCACCGTAAACCTCTACCAAGCCTTAGGAGGAGGCAGACATTAAAGATAGTCCTTTCAGACTTGTATATAATTATGATTGTAACCTCCTTTTGTGCGTGACGCATAGAAGGAGGTAAAAAAATACCCGGTTTATGGTATATGCCGTAAACAATCCATCCACTATCTTTGTCATATAAATAAAAGAATCCAGAAACAACAAAATTCATTTGTATATGGCAAGAATAGCAAGACAACTGACCGACCTTGTCGGCAACACTCCCCTGTTGGAGTTCTCTAATTTCAACGCGAGCAAGGGCCTTAAAGCCCAAGTAATCGGCAAGCTGGAATATTTCAACCCGGCTGGTAGCGTAAAAGACCGCATCGCCTTGGCGATGATCGAGGACGCCGAGGCTAAAGGCTTGTTGAAACCCGGCGCTACCATTATCGAACCGACCAGCGGTAATACCGGAGTCGGACTTGCTTTTGTCTCCGCCTCGAAAGGCTACAAATTAATCCTGACCATGCCGGATACCATGAGTGCCGAGCGTCGTAATTTATTGAAAGCGTTAGGTGCCCGGCTCGTCCTCACCCCCGGGGCGGAAGGCATGAAAGGAGCCATCGCCAAAGCGGAGGAACTGCGTGACGCGACTCCCGGTTCCATCATCCTACAACAATTCGAGAATCCCGCTAACCCGGCCGTACATATCCGTACGACCGCCGAAGAGATCTGGCGTGATACGGATGGTAAAGTCGATCTGTTTGTAGCCGGCGTAGGAACCGGAGGCACGGTCAGCGGTGTCGGTGCCGGATTGAAAGCTCACAACCCGAACGTACAAATCGTAGCGGTAGAGCCTAGCGATTCACCGGTACTTTCCGGAGGCAAGCCCGGCCCGCACAAGATACAGGGTATCGGAGCCGGCTTTATCCCCAAGACCTACAACGGGGAGGTAGTTGACAAGATCCTGCAAGTAACGAACGATGACGCTATCCGTACCAGCCGCGAACTGGCCGGGAAGGAAGGGTTGCTGGTAGGAATATCTTCCGGCGCCGCTGTATACGCCGCCGTGGAACTAGCTAAACTTCCGGAGAATGAGGGAAAAACGATCGTGGCGTTGCTTCCGGACACAGGAGAAAGGTATCTCTCCACGGTTCTATATGCTTTCGAGGAATATCCTCTATAGGCTTTTATCGGTTTATCTGATGTCATAGAATCTGAGTCGAAAACACTATAGTGTTTGTGGATAAACACAATAGTATTCAGACTAAAACACTACTGTATTCGTGCACAAATACAGTAGTGTTTTTTACAGATTACAAGAGCCCTTTCGTACTCGGTAGCTCAAACCGATAAATATCTCGTCGGATCGCCATCTTGATCGAGCGGGCCAAAGCCTTGAAGATACCTTCTATCTTATGATGCTCGTTCGTACCCTCGGCACGGATATTCAAATTCATGCGGGCAGCGTCGCTCAAGCTCTTGAAGAAATGGAGGAACATCTCCGTAGGCATATCCCCTACTTTCTCACGGTGGAACTCAGCGTCCCAAACCAACCAAGGACGGCCACCGAAATCCAGCGCCACGCTACACAAGCAATCGTCCATCGGAAGGCAATACCCATAACGCTCGATCCCTCGCTTATCACCCAGCGCTTTCAGCATGGCCTCGCCAAGGGCGATCGCCGTGTCCTCTATCGTATGATGCTCATCGACTTCCAAGTCGCCTTTTACCCGTACCGTCAGGTCCGTACCGGAATGCTTACCGATCTGGTCCAACATATGATCGAAGAAACCAAGCCCGGTAGAGATCGATGTCTTTCCGGTTCCATCCAGATTCCAGTCCACATAAATATCCGTCTCCTTCGTGGCACGCCGTACGACCGCACGACGCTCGCCAGCAAACAGATACTCGGTGATTTTATCCCAATCATCCGTGATATAGGCGGGAGACAATGAGGTAGCGTAAGCCGCCAACTCACTCTCCGCTCCCTCCTCCGGGCGCAACCAGATACCTTTAGCGCCCAGATTATGGGCCAACTCCATATCCGTAAGGCGATCCCCGATCACGAAACTATTCTCCAGATCGTATTCACCTGTCATATATTTCGTAAGCATTCCTGTACGAGGCTTACGATTCGGAGAATTATCCTCGGGAAAGGAAGGATCGATCAATATATCATCAAACACGATCCCCTCGCCTTCCAGTGTTTTTAGGATCAAGTTATGGGCAGGCCAGAAAGTCTCCTCCGGGAAAGAGGGCGTACCCAGCCCGTCTTGGTTGGAGACCATCACGAACTCGAAATCCAACCGCTCGCGAATGAAATAGAGGTTACGCATCACCTTCGGGACAAACTCTAGTTTCTCCAAGCTATCCAATTGATAATCTACGGGCGGCTCTTTTACAAGCGTGCCGTCTCGATCGATAAACAACGCTCTTTTCCTCGTGCTCATAATTTCATGTTTTTCATCGCGTTCAATAAGCTATCATTCTCTTTCGGCGTACCGATCGTAATACGAAGGCAACCCCGGCATTTCTGCACGTTGCTACGGTTACGCACTACGATCCCTTTCTTCACGAGCCCATTATACATGGCATCCGCCTTGCCGACATTCACCAACAAGAAATTAGCGTCCGAGGGATATACTTGATAGGAGAAAGGAGGCTCGGACAGGATCTTCTCCAACCGGTTACGCTCCGTGAGGATCTCGTTCACTTGGTGCTTCATGGTCGCCTCGTCGCTCAAGAGCTCCAAAGCTTTCTCCTGCGTAAGTTGGTTGACGTTATACGGATATTTGATCTTATTCAAGACACCGATAATCTCCGGAGAGGCGAATGCCATACCCAAACGAATACCTGCCGCTCCCCACGCTTTCGATAAGGTTTGAAGAACGATCAGATTCGGGAACCCGGATAATTCCTTCAAGAAAGAGGGATAAGCGGAGAAGTCGATATAAGCCTCATCGATCACCACGATTCCTTCATAATTCTTCAATATCTTATAGATCGAGCCACGATCCAGGCTGTTGCCACTGGGGTTATTCGGGGAACATAGGAAGATCACTTTAGTCCACTCGTCCGCCGATTCCAACACTCGGTCAGCGTCCAAGTCGAAATTCTCGTCCAAAGAGACCTTGCGGCATTCCACGTTATTTACATCCGCAGCCACCTCATACATACCATACGACGGCGAGATCGTCACCACACTATCCAACCCCGGCTCGCAAAAGGCACGGATCACCAGATCGATAGCCTCGTCGCTGCCATTGCCCAAGAAGATCGAGCTACGATCCACGCCTTTCAATACGGCCAGACGATCCTTCAATTTCCACTGCAAGGGATCGGGATAACGGTTATACGGCACATTCCACGGATTCTCATTCGCGTCCAGAAAAACGGAGGCATCCCCATGAAACTCATCACGTGCGGATGAATACGGTTTCAAATTCCAGACATTCGGTCTTACTAAATCTTTCAGGTCTTTCATATCGTGTTCAGTCTAATTGTTACTGCGTTGCGGTGAGCATCCAGATGCTCGTTGGCCGCCATGGTTTGGATCGTGCTACCCAAGGCACGGATACCATCGGAAGAGATCTCTTGGAAAGTGATCTTCTTGATGAAACTATCCAAGTTTACGCCGCTATATGCCTTGGCATAACCGTTGGTCGGCAAGGTATGATTCGTGCCGGAAGCATAATCGCCTGCGCTTTCCGGAGTATATGGACCCATAAAGACACTGCCGGCGTTCTCGATTCGCTCCGCGATAGCGGTGTAATCCGCTGTTTGGATAATCAAGTGCTCGGGAGCGTATTGGTTCGTGAAGTCCACGACTTCCCGCAAATCTTTCAATACGATGATACGGCTGTGCGCTAATGATTTCTCGGTAATCTCCTTTCGGGGCAAACGATCGAGTTGCTCTTGGATGGCACGGGCCACGGGTTCCACGATCATTTCCGAAGCGGTTACGAGGATCGCTTGGCTATCCACTCCATGCTCGGCCTGCGAGAGGAAATCGGCGGCGATAAAATCGGGATTCGCCGTCTCGTCCGCGATCACCTCTACCTCGGATGGTCCGGCGGGCATATCGATGGCGACTTCTTTTAGGCTTACTAATTGCTTCGCCGCCGTCACGTATTGATTACCGGGGCCAAAGATCTTATACACCTTGGGGACCGATTCCGTCCCATAGGCCATCGCCGCTATCGCTTGGATTCCTCCAGCCTTGAATATCTTACTTACACCCGCGACCTCCGCGGCGAACAGGATAGCGGGATGTACTTTCCCTTCCCGGTTCGGTGGCGTACATAATACGATCTCCTTGCATCCGGCGATACGTGCGGGCACTGCCAACATCAATACCGTGGAAAACAAAGGCGCCGTTCCGCCCGGAATATATAAACCGACTTTCTCGATCGCTACCGCTTTCTGCCAACAAGTGACTCCCGGGGTAGTCTCCACTTTCTTTCCTTCGAAACGCTGTGAGGCATGGAACTTCTCGATATTCGCCTTTGCCGTACGAATCGCCTGTTTCAAGTCCTCAGCGACCAAGGCATCCGCTTCCCGCATCTCCTCTTCCGAGACTTGAAGGGAAGAAAGGAGCACTTTATCAAACTTTTCCTCATACGCTTTTACGGCAGTGTCACCCTGCTCGCGTACCTCGTCCAATACCGTACGGACCGTATCGAACAAGGTGGTTACATCTAATGCGGGACGTTTGATTAGTGAGCTCCATTCCTCACGTCCGGGATATTTTATAATCTCCATATTATACAATCATTTTCTCGATCGGAAGCACTAAGATACCTTCAGCCCCCAATGATTTTAGTTTACCAATAATTTCCCAGAAATGCTTCTCGGCGATCACGGATTGAACAGAGACCCATTCATCGTTTGCCAAAGGCGTTATGGTCGGGCTCTTCATACCGGGAAGCACCTCGATAATCTCATCCAGCTTTTCTTTCGGAGCGTTCAGCAACACGTACTTCTTGCCCTCGGCGACTTGAATCGCCTCGAAGCGGAATAGAAGCTCATCCAATATCTCCAGTTTCTCTTTGGATAGATTATTGTTAGCGATCAATAAAGCCTCACAAGGAAGGACTACCTCCACTTCTCTCAATTGATTGCTTACCAAAGTGCTACCGGAGCTTACGATATCAAAGATAGCGTCCGCCAAACCAATGCCCGGGGCGATTTCCACAGAGCCGCTGATTACATGAATATCCGCCTTCACGCCTCTCTCCTCTAAGAAAGACCGTAGGATCACGGGATAGGAAGTAGCGATCGTTTTTCCCTCAAACCACTCAGCCCCCTTATATTCCTCATCTTTTGGGATCGCTAAGGACAGACGGCACTTACTAAAGCCCAGACGCTTGATCAATTTCGCCTCTTGCCCTTTCTCCACGTACTCGTTCTCTCCGACAATACCAATATCCGCCACACCGTTAGCCACAGACTGAGGAATATCATCATCACGAAGGAATAATACCTCTACCGGAAAACCTTTTGCCGATAATAACAGAATGCGTTTGCCCCTGTTTAGTTTAATACCCGCTTCTTCAAGCAACATCATGGTCTCGTCGTACAGACGGCCCTTCGATTGTACCGCAATTCTCAACATAACTATATCTTATTTTTATATTATAAATATCAACAAAAAAGGCTTACCGCAAAACGGCAAGCCTTTATCTTTTTATCATGAGTACATACATACCATTCAGCCCACCGAACTATCGCCCGCTGTAATGATGATGGTGATGTAATGTAGTCGTTATTTTCATTTCTTTTGTTATTTACGTCGCAAAGTTACAATAATAATTGAAAGAACAAATATTTCTGACAAAATATTATCACAATATCTATATTACTTCAATCCGTTCTTACGGAGCAACTATTCTATCTCTTTCAAGCTTATAGATTCACGTTCTGCTTTGTTTTCATAATCATCAATGAAAGAGGCATAATGCTTCCGCAAACGTTTCGCTTCCTTCTTAAAGGAGGCTAAGACTTCTATTCTATATTCCATCTCTCATTTCTTTTAAGAAATCTCTCGCTGATTGTTTCCTCCCGGCAATCATGTCTTTCAGCCCGGCATCAATCCCTGCCAAGATTTCTTCCTTGCTAATATATTCCGTTTCTTCCTCTTCGGCTTTTGTCCTAATTTTATTGTTCAGCTTTTTCAGATAGTTCTTCACACGGTTGAGCGTGTCTTTATCATCGATGCTTAACAATTCTTCGACCAAATCCATCTTTAGGCATTTTAGTTCCATTGCCGTCATACAAATACTCCTTTCTTATTAATTCGTTCTCAAGGACAAAGATAATGATTTACTTTAATACAAATGACTCGCTTGCTGCTTAATCTTATTGGAAAGCATCAAGGGGAAGTCCGGATGCGCGGTAAAAAACGCATCAACTTCTTCCCGAGCTTCCTTCGATGTATGGGCGGAAAGCAAGGAGCGAACCCAAGCGGTGGGGAAAAAGATATCGCCAGTCCGCTGTACTTCCGACATCGCTTCCAAGGCCAGACGGATATAAGCGACCGACTCTTGTTCTCGTAGGCGATGGTTCAAATTAGCGAGAGCGGAAGAGGCCCATGGCTCCACCCTACGATTCCCGGCGATCAACAAGGAAGCGAAGACACTGTCACGTTCCGCCTTGCGGGGCGATACAGATGGGGAGATAAATTGATACTCCTTCTTCCGGTCCGGATTCTGTATGCGGGACAATTGCGTGGCGATAATCTTATCCGCTTTTTCCGGCAAATGCATCGCCAGCATATAGGATAAGCCAATATAATCACTCTCGCTCAACGTACAATCTTTCGGAGCTTTCCGTTCCTGCCATAACGTATACAGACGTTGTACCGCCTCCTCTGAATCCGCTATCGAACGATACAAACGAAACGCCTGCAAGCGATGTTGGGATACGGGATTCGTTGTCACGATCTTCCACAAGACCTGTTCCAACGGACGAGAATCCGACGGGAATATCCGCTGGCAATCTCCTAAATAGCTTAAAGCCATCGAGAACAATAAAGAATTAGACTCATTCGGTAAATACGCTAACATCTCTTCACGGAACCCTTGCGGAGAAATCGTTTTCCAACGAAGATTCTCATAAAGGGTAATCAGCAAAGATCCCTTCAACACCTCATCTTCCGATGAGCGAAGCACAGACCATAGACCGGAAGACTCCCCCTCTGTTATTTTAAAGAAGCCATAACCACGCCCATTTATATTCGGAAGAATGACACAATTTCCATTCGGAAGAAAACTTAATTTCATTCGGAAGGAATCAGAGTTTCCTTCGAGAGAAACCGGGATTTCTTCCGAATCCGTTCCACAGATCACCCGATAGGTTAATTCTTGCGGCCATTTTAAACCCCGGCCCAACGGATCACGCTGCTCTACGACCAACTCGCCGTCCTTAACCGAAGCCGTAATCTCCGGCATACCCTTCTGATTCACCCACACCTCACTCCAAGCGGCCAGATCCTCTTCCGTATATTTATTCAAGATACGGATCAAGCCCTCCCACGTAGCGTTCCCATAAGCATAAGTAGTCAAGTACTCACGGATTCCCTGCTGGAAAGCGTCTTCTCCCAGAACACGTACCAACATCTCCATAATCACAGGAGATTTATCATAGATGATATTTCCATATACCAAACCGGCGTTCCGCAAATTATCCAAATCTTGCTTGATCGGATTCGCGCCAGACGTACGGTCTTCCGAATAAGACGCGGGAATATAATCCCGAATAAAATTCAACCGGTGATTCACGTCCGGATATAAAGGTTCTACGATACGGGAAGCGAAATAATTAGCGAAAACCTCTTTAGTCCATACATCATCAAACCATTTCATCGTTACATAATCGCCAAACCACATATGAGAGGTTTCATGCGCGATCAAGGCACTCCGGCTCAATCGCTCATTTAAGGTAGGATGCTCATCCAGAAACATCCGGCGATCCGTATATAAGGTAGCACCCGTATGTTCCATACCTCCATATTGGAAACCGGGTAAGATAATCACGTCATATTTAGCGAAAGGATAAGGAATACCAGTAAAGTCTTCCTGCCATTCCAACGCGTCGAACACCTCATCGGCAATGGCTGGGCATTGAGCGATTTTCTTCGGATCTGTCTCCCGATGATAAATAGAGATATCCCGTCCGTTCCGGGAATAAACCTCCCGAGTCAGTTCACCGGCCACGAATGAGAACAGGTAGGTACTAAGCGGTTCCGTCTCCTTGAAAGAAATACGATTCCGACCGGAGACGCCCGTACTATCCGTTTGCGTGATAGCGCCATTCGCCACGGCCTGCCAAGTGGAAGGAACTTCCAAGGTCAAGGTAAAAAGCGACTTCATATCCGGCTGGTCAAAACAAGGGAATACCGTACGTGCCCGGTCCGGAACCAATAACGTATACAGGAACTCATCCCGCCGGTTCAAGGATTGATCCGCCGGAGTAAAAGCGATCGCTACCCGGTTCTCTCCCACCGCTACCCAATCTGAGGCTATCACGATATGCTCATCTTTCACCTCGTAGGGAATATCGCCTCCGTTCAAGGTTACGGATGTCACTTGCTCCTGTTCTCCGCGGAAATCAATAATAAGCGGCTGCTTCTCGTCTAATCGCAACGATAGCTCCACCTTTCCCCGGATCGCCTCGCCACGAGATTCCGGGATCGAGAAGAAAAGATTATAACGGACATCGGAGAAATGCTCCTTCCGGAATCGCGCCAGCTCAAGGCTCACACCGGGCCGGGACAAACCGGCCTCATCTTGTTTAACAGAGCTACAAGCAACCAGACCGGACAGTACGCAAGCTCCGATAAATACCTTTAGGTTCATATCTCGTAATTATTCTCTTAAGTATTCTGCTATACCCATAAAATTTCGTTCCAACAAATACATCTGGCTAGCCATAAACGTGAAAAAATCTCCCCAATGCGCTCTCCGATGCAAATCCAATCCTTCCTTTGCCACATAGATACGGGCCACTTGTCGGCCATTCTCACGGACAAAACAAATATCCCAGATCAAGCCTTCGGGAAAATCCTGTTCCAAGGTCTCTTTATACCAAGTCAGGCGCTCAAACATTTCCAGACGTAAATCCTCGCTACGGTGGTTTACCTCAAGAATAACGTAAGCCCCTTGGCGGTTCGCGTCGAATTTCAACTCAACGCCCTTTACCTTCGTATCATATAATGTCCAAATTTTCTTACGCCCCCGCAAATAGGGTTGCACCTCACAAAAAGCGGCGAAGCTTTCCCAAAACTCCAATTTGAGATTCTTCAGTTCCTCCTTACTATACATTATTTATAAATGTCTTTCCTTGTTACCTTAACGATCTGTCCGAATTTGGAGAGTTTCTCCATATCCATACTCTTTGAATTACCGACTATCGCATATATCATTAAATGATCTTGTATATTCTCCTTATAAAAACGAAGGATATCCTCCATAGTCATCCGATCGATGACCTCCAGATAATCCTTGTTCGGATCGCTCTCGTACCCTTCACGCCGGAAACCGGCAATCTTCAAGGAAAGAGAGCGACTAGTAGGATATTCATTATTCACCCAATTACGAATCGTCTGCTTCACCGACTCCACCCGTTCCGGACGTTCCGGCATATCATGCACCAGATTTTCCAGCACTTCCATCGCATCGATCATCTTATCCGTCTGTGTAGCCAATTTCATCACGAAACTAGCGGGCTTCTCCGATCGATTCAAAGGAGGATGTTTCAAACGGGCATTTACTTGATAAGCGAACGAACGAAACTCACGGATCTCCTGAAACATCAAGGATGACATATCCCCTCCGAAATAAGCGCTAAACAACCGGGAAACAGGACGATCTTCCTTAGCCTTCAACGGATCGATATACATATAGGCATAGATTATGCTTTGCGCGACATCCTCCATGTCCATGAAAAAGACAGTCGGCTTATCATACGTCATAAGATCACGAATATAGGGAGAGTTCGATGGAATACTTACCTCCTCCAATGGTAAATGCTGCTTGATCTGCCGAGCGGCCTCCTCCGTAGACAATGTACCACAATAATGCAGGTTACAAGCGACCGAACGTACCTTACTGAAGGT
This sequence comes from Parabacteroides sp. AF19-14, assembly GCF_003635485.1. Taxonomy (NCBI): domain Bacteria; kingdom Pseudomonadati; phylum Bacteroidota; class Bacteroidia; order Bacteroidales; family Tannerellaceae; genus Parabacteroides; species Parabacteroides sp. AF19-14. The sequence goes on from NZ_QTMJ01000013.1 coordinate 49,600, forward strand.
GTCCAGCAACATCTTTCCTTTTAGTTTTTTGATTTCAGCGAACGATAATTTGGTCAAATAACGGGATTGCTCCCCAAATTTGACTTTCTCTAACAGCATATCGGCTACGTTCTCGCTGGAATTGAACAACGATTTCTCCGTTACCTTCGCCTCGTCCACAATCTGCCGTAACTTCTTGTCATCTGGCTTGGCGTGCCGCAAGAAATCGCCGACCAAAGCCATTGTTTGGGTAAAATGCCCATCGAAACCATTCACCACCACCAGAAACTCAGAATCCGTGGAATCAAAAGTCAATGTACTACCAAGTTCCTGCAATTTACCCCGAAAGACCTCAAAAGACATGGATTCCGTCGCTACGAAAGGTAGATAAGCGGACAATTTATCAAGATCACGAAGCTCCAACTGCCCCACTCCATAAGATAGTGTCAGCGAGAATATATCATTTACGGAATTATGAGTCTTATACAACGTGACAAGCGGACGCAAGGATACGACCTCGGCGTCTTTCTCAAAATCAAGAAAATGCGGTTTCAATTCTTGTACGGGTATCTTTTCCAAACGTTCCACGTAAGCGGAGGAAGCATCGGAGTTCTTCGGTATAATCGGTGAATAATCCGGCTTGGGCAAGATCGTTTTCGGATAGCGTCCGGTCTTCTTCGTGACGTACATATAATTCTCCGTAAAATATTTCTTGGCGATCTCAATCACGTCTTCTCTCGACAAGGCATCGATACGGGTGACCTCATCCAAATAATCCTGCCAGCTTTTCCCTTGAGAGAAAATACGCATCATCACCTCGGCCCTTGAGTTTATGTCTTCCAATTTGGAGGCATATTCACGTTTCTGTTCCAATTTCAAGCTTTGGAACATCTCATCGCTAAAATCCCCCTCCTTAATACGGTTAATCTGTTTCCATACTAATTTCTCAGCTGCCGCATAGGTCTGGAAAAAGAACTTCGGAAATACCAACAAACCTAATATTCCAGCCTCATTCATACTTTGGTTAACCGCCATCGCACCCATCACCTTATGATCTACCGTCAGCTTATCCAAAAATCCCGTACCATTGGAGTTATTCAATAAAGATACGGCGATATTGAGCGCAACTTGATCCGGATGATTCGCGGGAACTCCCCGGAATCCCAATGCCATAATTTTCACGAAAGGCATAGGAATACGTACGCTCACTTTCTCCCGCCCCTCGAATGGTGGAAGCGCAACGATATCCCGGTGGGGCGGCTTCCCTTTTCGTATCCGTGAAAAAGTAGATTCCAAGATTGGCAAGACCTCCTCCGTATCGAAATCCCCGCTTAAGATCAATCCCATATTGGAAGCGACATAGTATTTCTCGAAGAACCGGCGCATCTCCGAAAGACGGGGATTCTTCAAGTTCTCCGCACTTCCGATAATCGGATACGCATACGGATGCGGATAGAAATAACGCTCTGTCAATTTCTCGATGGCGACGCTAGCCATCGTGTCCCCATACATGTTCTTTTCCTCATAGACCGTCTCCAGCTCACTCTGGAAAAGACGAAATACGGGATTTACCAAACGCTCACTATTGATCTCGGCCCATTGGGAGATATATTGCGGAGAGAATGTATTGAAATATAATGTATAGTCGTAAGAAGTCCCGGCATTCAACTTCGTACCACCGAAACGAGAGATCAACCGGTCGAACTCGTTCGGTATTACATACTCAGCGGCACGTACGCTCAGGTCGTTAATGATTTGCTGCAAATGGGCACGCATCTTGGGATCCTCGGTATCCGCCAAAGCGTCATATTTCTCGGCGATAATGTCCAGCAAGACTTTCTCGGACTCATAATCGATTGTCCCGATCTTATCCGTTCCTTTAAACATCATATGCTCGAAATAATGCGCGATACCTGTGTTAGGGGAATCTTTAGCTCCGGCTTTTACAACTACGGCTCCGAATATCTTAGGTTGGCTATGGTCCTCATTCAACCATACCGTCAAATCATTACTTAATTTATGCTCTCGTACCTGTAGAAAATCTGAGGTTGACAACAGAGATCTCATGGAATCCATTTAAGTTTATATTATTTCACAAAGATACATTTTTCAATTGGATTAATACGCTTACATTTACAAGCAATCTTAACAAAAGGGCAAATTTAACGTAGGATTGAACCTATTTTTAAGAGTAGTGTTATATCAAAAAACGATTATTATGATAAATTTAGGTAGTTGGATGAACAAAGTCCTCACCGGATGGGGTGTAGACGAGAAAATAGCGAACACATTTGACGAGGCGATCATCGCCATCTTACTAGTGGCGGTCGCTATCGGATTAGATTATTTATGCCAAGCTATTTTTGTCGGAGGGGTACGTAGTATCGTTAAGCATACGCATTATAAATGGGATACGTTATTAATTAAACGTAAGGTCGTACATTATCTCGTACATACGATTCCCGGCATTTTAGTATATGCTTTGCTCCCGATGGCTTTTATCCGAGGAAAGGAATTATTATTCATTTCCCAGAAGATTTGTGCGGTCTATATCATATTTTCCCTGCTGTTAGCGCTCAATGGTCTTCTCTTAATGATGTTGGATTTGTTTAACCAACAGGAGAAAATGAAAAACAGGCCGATGAAAGGTTTTATACAAGTATTACAAGTGCTTGTTTTCTTCGTTGGCGGCATTGTCATTATAGCGATTCTCGTCAATAAATCCCCGGCTACCCTTTTCGCCGGATTAGGTGCATCGGCAGCTATTCTTATGTTGGTATTTAAAGATAGCATATTAGGTTTCGTGGCGGGTATACAGCTTTCGGCGAATGATATGTTGCGCCCCGGCGACTGGATCACGATGCCTTCTGCCAACGCGAACGGTATTGTTCAAGAAATAACCCTAAACACCGTGAAAGTTCAGAACTTCGATAATACGATCTCAACAATCCCGCCTTATAATCTAGTAAATAGTTCTTTCCAAAACTGGCGCGGAATGGTTGAGTCTGGAGGACGTAGGGTTATGAAGTCCATTTATCTCGATTTGAATACGATCAAGTTCTGTACACCGGAAATGCTAGATACATTCCGCAAGGAAATTCCTTTATTAGCGGATTACCAACCGGATAAGGATGTAGTACCTACAAACTCCCAAGTATTCCGTGTATATGTAGAGCGTTATCTGACAAGTCTTCCTGTCGTAAATCAAGATTTGGATTTAATTATCAGCCAACTTCAATCCACGGAATATGGTGTTCCCGTCCAGATTTATTTCTTCTCCCGGAATAAAATATGGAAAGAATATGAACGGATCCAGTCGGATATATTCGACCATTTCTTCGCTATGATTCCTAAATTTGAATTGAAAGTATATCAATATTCAGACTAAAGTACGTGTTCGGATTATTTTTCCTATCTTCGTCTCCGGATTGTCTACTTAAAGTTTAAAATCGTATTTATGAGCAAGATACAAGAATGGGTATATAATTTATTAGTTCAAATGGGGTTGATAAGCGAAAATTCCAGTTACCTAGACAATATAGTGATCTTATTACTTATTATAGCCGTCACCGTTGGGATCGATTATAGTTGCCGGTATATTTTCCTTGGTATGTTCAAACGATTAGCGAGGAAGACGAAAAATCAACTGGACGATTTAATCGTGGATCGTAAGATCATCAATAAGATGATGCATATGATCCCGGCCATATTGATTTATATATTGTTACCATTCGCCTTCTCAGCCGAAGAGACACCGAAGATTTTAATATTGCTCCAAAAACTTTGTCAGATTTATATCATAGCGGTTTCTTTAAGGTTTATAAACGCTTCCTTAAATCTGATCCACGAGATCTATAATAAAAAAGATTCCTTTAAGAACAAGCCGTTAAAAGGCTTCATACAGATCTTGCAGGTTACGGTTTTCTTTATTGGAGTGATATTGATTATCAGTATTCTTATCAATAAATCCCCGGTTTCTTTACTGGCCGGATTGGGTGCGTCTGCCGCTATCTTGATGTTGGTCTTTAAGGATACGATCTTAGGTTTCGTTGCCGGCATCCAATTATCCGCCAATGATATGCTCCGGGCCGGGGACTGGATCACGATGAGTAAATATGGTGCGGACGGCACGGTTATCGAGGTGACATTGAACGCCGTGAAAGTAAGAAACTTTGACAATACTATTACGACCATCCCTCCTTACGCCTTAGTAAGCGACGCTTTCCAAAACTGGAGAGGTATGAGCGAATCCCCGGGCCGCCGTATCAAGCGCTCTATCAATATCGATATGAACAGCGTACATTTTTGTACCCCGGAAATGCTAGAGAAATTTCGTAAGATCTCTCTTATCACGGATTACATCGACGGAAAAGAACAGGAATTATATGAATACAATGAAGAACATCATATCGATAGCTCCATTTGGGTGAACGGACGTAGACAAACAAATCTGGGTGTCTTCCGTGCTTATCTCGTACGTTACCTAAGAAGCCTCCCGGAAGTAAGTAAGGAATTAGTCTGCATGGTAAGGCATCTACAACCGACTGATACAGGTATTCCCATCGAACTTTATTGCTTCTCATCTAATAAGGTATGGGTCGAATATGAAGGAATCCAAGCGGATATATTCGACCATGTACTTGCGGTAATACCGGAGTTCGGACTAAGCGTCTTCCAAAATGTATCCGGGGCGGATTTGAAGAATATCATCATCAAACTTCCCGCCGGCTCACAACCCCCAGAGTAAATGAATTCATTTAAGTCTTACGGCTCACGCAAGACTTAAATGTCACAACCGTTTGATAAATCTGGCGGGATTCCCCCCTACAACGGTATTAGATAGGAACACACTAAGATGTCAAAAAAATATCTTAGGTGCATCGGCCGACGATCCTAAGATACTTCAGTAATGAACCTAAGATACTTTGCCTATGAAATCAGTATCGGCGTAGCCTTACGGCACTAGTAGTGTAGGGTTGTGCCTATACTGGCGTGAGGCTATGCCGATATATGTGTTTGTCCCCTTAGAATTGGAAATAAATAAACGGCTGCACTCCCGCACTCTTAAACTGAACAACAATGAAAATCGCTATCGCTAATATAGCGGCCTGTATCAATAATGGGGAACGGGTCACGACTCCTCTCAAGGCATCCTCAGAGCGTTTAGGCATAAAATGCAGCACATAACCGATCACCATCAACGCAAACACCCCTTTATATCCTAAGACGAATTGCATGAACACCTCCGGATGAAAATTCGTGAAGATCTGGCGAAGCATCTCTCCCACGGCCTTCATCGAGGTAGCCCGGAACAAGATCCATCCGAAACAAACCACATGGAAAGTAATCAGGACACCTAATACCCGTCGCCAAGGCTTCATCTCACATCCTAAGGCCTTAAAGCTACTGAAATGCCCCATGATGAACTTATGCGCAGCCAAAGCTATACCATGTAAGGCTCCCCATAAGATGAAACTAATGGAAGCCCCATGCCATAACCCGCCTAGCAGCATCGTTATCATCAGATTCATATAGGTACGAATCTTCCCCTTCCGGTTCCCCCCTAAGGATATATACAGATAATCTTTTAACCAAGAGGAAAGGGAGATATGCCAACGACGCCAAAACTCGGTAATCGTAGCCGATTGATAGGGAGAGTCGAAGTTTATATTAAAGCGGAATCCCAACAACAGAGCGATACCGATCGCCATATCCGAATACCCCGAGAAGTCACAATAAATCTGTAGCGCATACCCATAGACACCCAATAAATTCTCCACACCCGTATAAAGCAACGGAGCGTCAAAAATACGATCCACGAAATTCATACTGATATAATCCGAGATAACCGTTTTCTTGAAAAGACCACATAAGATAAGGAACAATCCCTCACCAAACTCAGATCGCGTCACCGTAGGATTCTTATACATTTGAGGGATAAAATCCCGGGCACGAACGATTGGCCCGGCAACCAGTTGAGGAAAGAACGATACATAGAAAACATAATCGATCCAACGGCCGAGAGGTTGGATTCGTCCCCGATAAACATCTATCACATAGCTTATACTCTGGAAGGTAAAGAAAGAGATTCCTACCGGAAGGAAGATGTTCATCTTAAGCCATTCTCCCCCGGCGGCCATAGTAAACAGTTCGCCTAGGAAATTGAAATACTTGAAATACCCCAGCATACCTAGGTTTATGCAGAGACTAAGCGTAACGAATAATTTACGTTTTAATACCGATGTCGTATGCGAGATACATTGCGCTATCAAGAAATCGGAAGTAGCCGTAAATACCAGCAGCCCGAACCAAAGTCCACTACTTTTATAATAGAAATAAAGGGAAAACAGTGTCACGTAAATAATGCGAGCCAACGTATGTTTCCTTAGCGACATATAAATCATCAGGAAACCGATAAACAAGAAGAAGAACAACCCGCTACTAAACAAGATCGGGGCATTATGATGATATGTCAGGATATCTCCCAGTTTCTCCCACGTGAATTGATGATTACTAAGCCAATCTCTAAGTATATTATATTCCATATAAGATTCTTATCGGTTATTATATGATTCCATGAACGCCCTAAACAAAAGCGTTCCTTGTTCTTGATACCCTTCTTTCGTAAAGTGAATCCGATCCCGTCCCATCAAACGAGAACTATGCCATTTGCGGCACGAGTTTTTCCCTCCTGTCGTAGTGAATAAATCCCAGCAAGCGACCTCTTCTTTCTTCGCTACATTCCGGATAGCACGGGCAGCCCGCTCGGTATTATCATTACGCACATACGTTCGCTGTTTTCCCGACCGGACTCTCCTATAACATTCCGGAGGAGTCGTCAGTAAGATTGCCGTATTAGGCAACTCCTTCTTGACTAACGCCAAGAAAGCCTCTATCTGACCGGAAAACTCATCGGTATTAAAACGTCTGCCAAACGTCTCGTTGGTTCCCATAGAGATGATTAATAAGGACGGTTTTAATAAAGCCAACTGACGTATATAAGCCTCGTCCGTATAATTCACATACATCGCCCCATTCACTCCGATGGAATGGTATAAGATACCCCTGCCTCCATTCTTCAGTGTCAGGCCATAATATAAATTCGTAAAGGATGAGGCCGGTCGCAATGTATTCGTGCCCTCTTTCCGTCTCGTACTCTGCAATTGTAGAGTATCGGTCAAGCAGGAGATCCGGAAAGTGTCGGCTAATACACCGGGAACACATACGGTATCCGCACGAAATGTTTGGACCGAGTCTTTCAAAGCCCCGGCAGGAAGCATGGGCATCGACTTCTCCCCTCTATATAAGATCGCCTCATTAAACTCGTATCCGGCACCATTATTCGGAGTTATCACGACATCAAAATTAATCGAGGGGGAAACAGACTTAATCCCGATCCCACCGATCCCTATCGGGGTTTTCCGGACATGCTGAATACAACGTCCGGCAATCCAATCCTTAGCGACGGATTTGATAAAGTAATCATCCGGCTCGTTGGTCTTGCTCAACTTAAAAGGAGCGATCCAGCCTCGTCCGGCATTCCCGAACGCCTGTTGGAAAAGGCGCATGACACGACCGCTTAAATGTCCGGCTTGGATATGCGAATCCCCCAACTGGACGATCGTGATAGCCGTATCTTTCCCTGCACGCAACGAATCCAGTTCATTGAAGAAATCATTCCACGCCTTACTAGAATCCGGTAAGATCAACGTATCTTTTCCCACTTTCATAGAATAAGATAAAGGAGGCAACGCTACAGTATCCCGAACCGCCAAACTATCAAGAGATACATCTCCGTTTGTCCCGGCTTTAGGTCTCGGAACAGAGAAACCCATGATCACTCCTAAAACAACCAGACTAATTAACCACTTTCTCCGCTTCATCATAAAAATCTTTTTCTGATAATAACGCTTTCAGCAAGGCCCCGGCAATCTCCCGTCCACCCCTGAAGCTTAAATGCGTATAATCCTTACTAGCCCAGTTTAATTCTACGAAACGGACCATACTGTTCTCTCCTCCCATGGCACCGAATACATTCCAGAAAGGAACCCCTGCCTTTTTAGCGGCTTGCCTTTGCGCGTGCAGCAAGGCTAACACGGCCGGCATCGTCTCGAATTCCCCATCGTCTTGACGGCTTCTGTCCGACACCCCCAACATCAATATATCAGCTTCCGGAAAACAAAGTTGTATATGGTTAATGACCTTTACCATCCGGCTACTATACCATCCATAATTCATCACGTTGTCGCTCACGACATTCAACCCATACTGCAAGACAATCAAGTCATACGGACGGATCTTATTCAATGCTTGGCAACGGGAGACATCCAATCGCTCCAATATCATACCCGAGTTTCCCCGAAGAGAGAAATTATCGACCACGACACCTAAATGATCCTCCATAGCGACCCCTAATGCCCGGAACTCAGGAGTATTCTTAAAAGTGAAATCCGCTTCGGTGAACATCCCTTCCAACTCGTATTGGGTTACGATCGATGTGGCGGGAAGCATCTCTTGTAGGGTATCGGCGGAAGCGTTGCAAACCAAGCGCATCTCCGTATTCTTATTCTGCTCATAAATCAGTTTCAAAGAAGAGAACGTCTGAAGCTCCGGATAACGCTTAGTCGTCTTCACATGGATGGAGGCGTTTTCCTCGTTTGCCTCGAACATCATCCCAGATAAAGTATATCCATGCTCATGATCTGTCAGCATAGACCAAGTAGTCCATCCGGAGGCACGTTGCTCCACGGTTGGACGGAACTGTGCCGCTACGGATGTGACCGGTACAAAACCAACACCCCGCCCCCCAAATTCCTTCTGCATCCCGGAACGGAAATCGGCCACCATAATATCTCCTTCGATAAAAGAATCTCCTAAAAAGGCCACACGTACCGGACGATTCAATTCCCGCCTGTTTTTTAAGGCGGCGAAGAATCGTTGCAAACCGATATGTCCAAGAGAATAGTCCTCGATATGAGCCCCCAGCGAATCCGCTCCTTGGACAGCATAGACCGCTTTGTATAACGAATCACGAAGGGCCAAAGCCGCAGAATCTATTCCGGCGGAACGCATGATAGAATCCCTTAATGCTACCGAATCTACTTGAAGGGTGTCCGCTTGTTCCAATTGTTGTTTCAAAGAATCCAAGGAGAGCTTTTCCTCTTTCACCTTGAAATCCGATAAAAGATCTACCTTTTTGATCTTATACCCGAACAATGTATCCGGAAGGCTATATAAACCAAAGCTCATCAACAACGTCAGCGACAGTAACGCTAACACTCTACCCAAATTATTATCTTTGTTCATCTAACTTTTGCTTATAAGGGGACAAAGATAGACAAGTTTACCTACCCGGAAATAATCTTCGGACAAAAAATAACCTTAAATTATCCGTTCAGGGTGGATCATCCCTTAAACGTAAGTTGAGACAAAAAGAGATGCAATAACGAAGGCTCCAGCAGCATTGGGAAAATCAATCCATAAATAGCCCCGTAGAAATGGGCATTATGATTTATGTTATCTCCTGTTTGTTTCGCCATATACTGGCAATAGGCCAGATATAGCAAGCCGAATACGATTCCGGGGACAGGCAGCACGGCGAAAAACAAGATCTTTCCCCAAGGATCAAGGAATATAGAGGTAAATAGAACCGCCGATACCGCTCCAGACGCACCGATAGAGACATAATACGGATCATTACGTCGTTTTATCAAATCATAAAGCGAAGCCACGGTCATTCCCCCGAAATAAAGAGCCAGATAAGCCCCACTGCCGAATCCCATATATCGGAACGTTCGTTCAATATAGAGACCAAATGACCAGAACGTGAACATATTCACTAGCAAATGTGTCATATCCGCATGGATAAATCCATGTGTCACGATACGATAATATTCATGATTCCGGATCGTACGATATGGGATAAACGCTAATTTCATAAATAACTCCCTATTACTAAAACAGATAAAAGAGAGAATCACTGTTATTCCAATAATTAAATAAGTAATCATATATTCTATTATTTTTCTGATGAGCCACAAAGCAAAGCATAAATTCCGGTTTATACAAATATCAGGATATATAATAAAAAAGTGGATATAGGCTTTTCACATATCCACTTTTTTATTTGTTACTTGAATAAGAAGCTACTTCTTGCTATCAATTACCAATAACGGAGTATCGGTGTGGAATAACATTTTTCTCGCGATCGAAGGATTGAACATTCGGGCTAGGATATTACGGCGATATGTGCTTAGGGCTATAACATCAATTTGTTTATCACGAACAAATTTCTCGATGGCTAACAGCAAGTCACCATCGGCTAGAACCGTATGGGAAATATGGGCATGTGGATATTGTTTCTTGAAATATTCACGAACGCCCGTCAAACGAATCTCATTCCATTCATCATTACTGGTAGAGATATTGAATAGATGGATATTAAGATCAAAGCCTTTGATGATTTCCATAAACTCGTCAAACGCAACCAAATCTCTCTGGTTAAACGATGTCGCGAAAGCGATATTCTTAGCGTCTCTCAAATCCGTGAAAGGAACATTCTCCGGTATCGCCAATACAGGAACCCGGTTCACCTCGATTACCTCTCCGGTCACACTACCGATCAGATCCATATCTTTTTGGCTCTTACCTCTCGTTCCCATCACGATCAATGTCGGATGATACTCCTTGCTATAAGCGATGATCTCCTCTTCCGGCAAGCCTTCACGTAATACATAATCGTATTTTACCTTGGGTAATTCGCCAGAGGACATCTTCCGGTTGATATGCGTACAAATATTCTCCATATCGATACGGACACGTTGTAAGATATGCTGTACGGATTCCTCCTCGTTTACTTGGTAAGCCAATGTATCTCCCATCGGGATAGCGGATGGAAAATAGGGGCTGAAATAGGCGTGCATGATCATCACCTCCGCACCTACCGCATGCGCGTAATTAATTCCCAACTCACAAGCCTTGGCGGAATAATCCGAGAAATCAATCGGGATCAGAACTTTCTTGACCGCATTAACCTTCGCTTCTTCCTCTTTCGGCTCCTCAAACCATTTATTATCTTCAATAATGCGTAAAGCATGCGGTAAATCACTCTCCTTAATACGCACACGCACTCCTGCCGAAACGACGGGCTGAATCTGGTTTACATTATGTATATAGACCTCTATGCCTTCTGTTTCGAGGATTGTCTTGAGAATCTGGGCTTTCTCGAACGTGTGGATAGCCAATGTCACTAATTTATCTTCCATACTCAATACATTTTTATAGATGAAACAATCGGGATTTATGAATTGTTGAATATAAAAAAATCCCAAAGCGTTCTTTCATTTAGCTATGGGATTTTTTATACGAATGAATTTCTCTTACGCTTTCTGTGCTTCGGCATCCTGACTCTCGGCCAGTATCTGCAAAGCACGCTCGAAAATAGTCGTATCATCTAAAACAACCAACCCTCCGTCTGGACCGGGCTCGATATGGAAACCACAACTCCGTCCATCTTGAAAATTATGTCCACCGAAATAGTTACGAACTGTCTCTACCTTTAATCCCAGCTCATCGGCGATGCGTTGTGTACTTCCGTCAGGTAACGAATCTTTAATTCTTCTCAGTTCGTTAAATGTAATCGTCTTTGTCATGGCTTTCTTATTTTGAAGGTTAATACTTTTGTTTAATATTATGGCACTAACTTAGTCATTTAATAGCATTGAAACAAATTATTATTGAGAAAATCAGCTGAAAACAAATATGCTTTACGACATACTTAACGAAAATCTCTTATATTAAGCACGATACCAATTGCTCATTAAATAGAGCTATTAAAAGGATGGTCAACCAAATCGCATAGGTGATCAAACGTTTCCGGGTATCCGAGTAAATGGCCTCCGGACGTACCCAAGAATCTGCCGGAATCAATTTAGGCCTTATATAGAGGTATAACAGATATACAACATACCCGAATAGCAGACCGGATAAAGCTCCCGGAATAATATCCGTGATAAAATGCACTCCTAAATAAATACGAGTATAGGAAGTCAAAATCGCCCAAAAGAAAATAGTCCATCCAAATAGCTTATTCCGGAAGATCAGCGCCATCAAGGTAGCGAAACCGAAAGCGTTCGCCGCATGGCTGGAGATAAATCCATACATACCTCCCCGATAACCGAACACCACCTTTACCTGATCCATAAAATCAGGGTGATGAGTCGGACGGAAACGGGTGAAGATGGGTTTACAAACATGCGAAGCGAACTGGTCGCATAGCGTGATCGTCAAGACTATGGCCAATAAGATCAACAACCACTCCTTCCAGTTCTTCTTATAGCACAATACCACCAATATAAAAAAGGCTAACGGTAGCCAAACCGCCTTGCCTGAATAGATCCACATAAAGCGATCTAAAAAAGCGGAGTCGCTACCGTTAAGCATAAAGAACGCATCACGTTCCCAAACCAATAATTGTTCTAGCATGTATCAGATTTTTTCTATGTCTTTACTAGGCATCCATCCTACGTTCCCATCCTCAAGCTCGATCTCGCTCCATTCGCCAAGCGTACTCTTCACGGTCACGTTCGTTCCCTCATGTAATACGAAAAGATCCGTACCGCTAGCGTCGGGCGAGCTTTTCACCGTAACGGTCGGGGCGAATACGATGGCATGTTTACGGTTTATCATCTCATCCTTCTGGTCGCTGGCGAATATATTGGCAAAAACAACCATGATAATAAATAGGATACCCAAATAGAAACCGATCTTCTTCAAGCGTACCCAACGGGAGAAAAAGAACAAGATCAAGCAACCGATAAACAACAGGAAGCACACGATACCAGTCTTCGCCCAAGAGTCTGCGGAACCGAGGTTCTCCACGCTCTTAAACCATTTGACCAAGAAGAAATCACCAACCGGCTCAATCTTATCGATCGTCTTCTGACGGGCCATCTGTAAATTGAAGCGAGCATCGCTATCACCCGGATCCAGCAGAAGACAACGTTCGTAGTTCAATATAGCCGGAGCGATCTTACCCGCCTTATAATAGGCATTTCCCAAATTATAATAAACGGCGGCAGACTCGCCATTGCTCTTCAAGATTCCCTCATATAGCTCGATCGCCTTCGCGTAATCTTCTTTCGTGTAAGCGACCTCGGCCTCCTTCAAGGCGGTATCTTGCGCATAAGCAGATCCTATCAGACATAGAGTCAATAAGAAAAACAATACCTTTCTTAAATTTATAGTCATCTTCATCTTCTTACTTTTTAATTGTATTCTCCATTTTACCAATAGCGTCTACCGTCAGCTCATACAGCTTATCCATAGCGTCTGACGCTTGGGACGGAGCGTAACGAGCGAACTCACAAGTATTCAAGATATCCATGAACTCATTCGTCAAGGATTCGTCTACACCGTATTTAGCCAATTCTGTCTCTACGTTATCCTTGGTCAGATCGGATTGCGGGATACTCAGCTTATCGCTCAAATAGCCCCACAACGCACGCAGTACCTCGTCGTAGAATTCTTCCTTCTTGTTCTCTTTCATCAGCTTGCCGGCGTTCTTCAGACGTCTAACCGCCATCTTGTTCGCCTTCTTGGTACGAACCAAGGCGATGTCGGCGTTTTCCTTCACCTGCTTACGATAGATAAAGAAGAATACGATAAACAAGATAGCCGGTACGATATAGCAAAGATAATACATAAAGGAACCGAAGAATATACCATCACCTCCCTCGATAAAGGAGAAGCCTTTCGTCTTTAGGTAACGGATATCCTTGCCTAAGTATTTCACGCTCTCTTTATTACTGAAGTTCGATACGACCGGGGAAGAACCGCTACCGCCCTTGCCTTGCTCCACATGCAACTTATAAGGCTCGGACTTGATGGTCTTGTACGAACCGGACTTGATATCGAAATAGGAGAAAGCGATCGCCGGGATCTCGAAATCACCCGCGTAACGGGGTATCGCCATATATTCGATCGTCTTGCTTCCACTGACACCGGCAGTCGTGGTCTTGATGTCCATCTCTACTTTTGGGTCGTAGACATCGAAATCGTTCGGGAAAACCACTTCCGGGTTCTTCACCAACTTCACGTTTCCGTTACCCGTGATTTTCACCTTTATGGTTACAGCCTCGTCTGTCTTGACGTTGTTCGAGCTGATATCAGCCGTCATGGAGAACGTACCTACGGCACCGGAGAAAGAAGCGGGCTTACCGGAGGGCAAAGGCTTCACGTCGATAGTAACCGGAGAGGTGGTCAACACCTTGCTCACATCCCGATACGAGTCGAAGAAGCTATCGAAGATACTACCGCCACCCGCTTGTTGCATACGGACCTTCACCACGGCGTCGAACTTGCCACTACTGATCGTAATCTTTCCAGAGCGTTGCGGATACAGGATCACTTGACGCATCACGGCCGACTGGTAGTTACGTCCGTTGTAGTTTTCCAAGGTCAGTTGTTTCTCTTGCGGAAGCTCGATCTCTTGCACAAGAAAACCCTCAAACTCAGGATACTTCAAGCCAGTAATTGCGAAGTTCTCTAAGGAATAGACCTTGAAAGTCACCAAGAAACCTTCTTGCTCGAACACGCTTCGTTTGGATACGTCCATCTTCACGAACAGCCGATCGTTAGAGATCGCCCCGCTCGCCGTCGTTGTCTCCGCCTCTTGCTTACCCGCCTTATCAGCCGGAAGCACCTTGATGGCCAAGCCATTCGATGTATAATTAGAGCCGTTCACCTTGATCGTTGCCGGAGCTATATTAAACGTACCTTCCTTCTTCGGCATCAAGACATACGTATACGTAACGGTTGTCTCGCTGGTACTCTTCCCGTTCACCCAGCTACTGCTATAGGAGGTGGATTGGGAGGGACCCATTAATACGTCAAAGTCTGGCATCTCCTGCACTCTCAAATCCTTGCCTTCGGCATTGACGGTGAAAGTCAAGCGAAACTGCTCTCCCATTACCACCGCTTGGGGCGCCGAGGCCTTGAAGGTCACATCCGCGGCCTTTGTCGCCACCCCTACCGTTAACATCAGGATGAATAAGAAAATTAATTTCCTCATTGTGTATCTCATTTTTTCGTTAATTATCCAGTTTACCACTCCTTCTCGGTCTTCCGGCGTTGTTGCTGCTGCATCTGCGCCTTCTTCACCTTCTCTTGGGTGTCTTTCTCATCTTGCAGGAAGGCGTCCAACATCTGCTGGGCATTATCCTTGCTCATTTGCTCGTTGGATTGCTGTTGCTCTTGGGTCTTATCCTGCTTCTGGTCGTCTTGCGGCTGTTGTTGTTGCTGTTGCTGCTGATCGTCCTTCTGATCCTTGTTCTCCTGCTTGTCGTCGTTCTGTTGATCTTGGCTCTGATCCTGATTCTGCTGATCCGACAGCAGTTTTTGGGCCAAGGCCAAGTTATAACGGGTCTCGTCATCTTTCGGGTTCAAGCGAAGCGATTGCTTATACACCTCCACGGCCTTGCCGTAATCCTTGTTCTGCATGAAGATATTTCCCATGTTATGATACACCTCCGACAAGCGTGCCTTCCCTTCCGGCGTAGCCACCATCTTCTCCCCTTGCCCGGCGATCAATTGATATTGCTCGGCGGCCTCGGGGAACTTGCCTTGCTTGTATAGGGAGTTTCCCAGATTATAGGTTCCTTCCGTAGAGCGGGGATTCACCTCCAAGCTCTTGCGATAAGCGATCTCGGACTCGGTGTATTTCTCGCTCTCATAAAGTTTATTCCCCTCACGCACGTTCTTCCGTTCCGCTTTCTGAGCAGAGACCGCCCCGGCACTGAGCGCCAAGACCGATACCCATATCATAGATTTATATATACGTCTCATCACTTCGTCGAATTAAGAGAATAATTTTACTTTCCTAAATATACGGTTCTTACGATCCAAGGTCATGAAATCGGCGATCAAGAGGAACAAAGCTATCCAAGCGAAAATCTGGAACTGCTCGTCATACTCGGAATAGACCTTGCTATCCAGCTCCGTCTTGTTCATTTTCTCGATTTCTTTCTGAAGGGCTTTCAGGGCGGAGTTCGTATTGTCCGCACGTACGTACATACCGTTTCCGGCGGCGGCGATCTCTTGACCCATCTGCTCGTTCAGCTTCGTGATCACCACGTTTCCATCCTTATCCTTCATATAATTATTGCTTCCTTGGATGGGGATCGGAGAACCTTTCGGATCACCCATTCCCACGATGTTCACGTGGATGCCCTTCTCGGCGGCGGCTTTGGCGGCACCGATAGCGTCGTCCTCATGGTTCTCGCCGTCGGTGATCAAGATGATCGCCTTATCGGTCGTCTCGTCCGGGGTAAAGGAACGGGCGGCCAAATTGATGGCGGCACCGATCGCCGTACCTTGCGTAGAGACCATCGACGGGTTGATAGAGGACAAGAACATCTTGGCGGAGATATAATCCGAGGTGATCGGCAACTGCGTGAAAGCGTCGCCGGCGAACACGATCAAACCTACCTTATCATTCGTAAAGCCGTCCGTCAATCGGGATAGCATCTGTTTGGCTTTATCCAAACGGTTGGGCGACACGTCCTCGGCCAACATGGAGTTGGATACGTCCAGACACACCATGATCTCTACTCCCTGACGCTTCACCGTCTCCAGTTTCGAGCCGAATTGAGGCCCCGCTATAATAAAGATAACCATGGTAATGGCTCCGAACAACAGCCAAAACTTCAGATGCTGGCGCTTGGTCGATACCTCGGGCATCAACTCGGCCAACAACGTAGGGTTACCGTATTTCTTTATCGCTTTCTTCTTCACGATCATGGCGTACACGTAGAACGCCACCAACGCCGGAAGGAGAAAAAGCAAATATAAAAAGTCCGGATGCGCAAATCGAAACATAAGCCTTTTATCTTTATGGTATATTTCTCAACAATGTATTTCTCAATAAGATCTCCACCAGCAACAAGACGAACACCAGCAAGGCCCAGTTCTTATACTCCTCCTGCTTCTTGCTGTACTCCTGTACGCTGATCTTGGTCTTCTCCATCTGGTCGATCTCGGAATAGATCTCCTTCAGGCTGGCGTTGTCCGTAGCACGGAAATATTGCCCGCCCGTGGTAGAGGCGATCTGCTTCAACGTAGCCTCGTCGATCTCTACCGGTATATTCTGGTACTGCACGCCGAAAGCGGTCTGGAACGGATACGGCGCCATGCCTTTCGTTCCGACTCCGATCGTATAGACACGCACGCCGAACGTCTTGGCGATCTCGGCGGCGGTAACCGGAGCGATCTCGCCGGCGTTGTTCGAACCATCGGTCAGAAGGATGATCACCTTCGACTTAGCGTGGCTGTCCTTGATACGGCTCACGGCATTCGCCAAGCCCAACCCGATAGCCGTTCCGTCTTGGATCATACCGCTTTGGATATCCTTGAAGAGATTCAGCAAGACCGTATGATCGGTTGTCAACGGGCATTGCGTAAAGCTCTCGGCAGAAAAGACCACGAGACCGATGTTATCGTTCGGACGGCCGTTGATGAACGACGCGGCCACATCCTTCGCCGCCTCCAAGCGGTTCGGTTTCAAGTCTTGCGCCAGCATACTACCCGAGATATCCATCGCCAACATGATATCGATACCTTCCGTGGAAGAATTGGACCAACTATTCGTGGATTGCGGACGGGCCAAGATCACGATCAGCAGCGCTACCGCTACCATACGCAACACGAAAGGCACGTGACGCAAGTACACAATCCATGATGTCGCTCCCGGCGCCTCGAACGCCTCCGACGAGGAGACCTGCAAGCTGGCCTGACTCTTGCTCAGCTTGTAGACATACCATCCGATCATCGGAATGAGCAACAACAATAAATATAAATAATTAGGATTCGCAAATACCATCTCTTAATCCTTTAAATTAGTTGTATCGTTCGTAGATTCCGGCTCTTGCATCTCCTCCACCTTCGTCTGGTTCACGAACAAATACGCGTTCATCATACTCAAATCATTCTCATCCGGCAGCGGGTTCATCTTGGCGAATTTCACAAAGTCGGCCAATTGCAGAATCTGCCTCAAGTTATCGTACACGCTCTGCGCCTCGGAGTTCTTGCGGATCAGGTCTAAGATCTCTCCGGAAGTCATCTCCATGGCACTGATGCCGAAACGATCCTCGATATACTTACGCAGCGTATCCGTGATCAAGGTGTAATACTCCTTGCTTCGTCCTTGCTGCCAGAGTTTCTGTTGCTTGATCTCGTCCAGTTCCTTGATGGCCTGCTCGTGAGGCGGAAGCTTCGGCTCCTCTTTCTTGAATGGTATCAACGACTTCTTCGCACGGATCCGTTTCACGATATAGGCGATCACGCAAATCAAGAACAGGGCCAGCAAGATCCCGTAAATGATCGGATAATAATCGGCCCATACGAAAGGCGGCTTCCATACGGTCTTGATGTCGTTGAACTCCTCCGGCTTGTCCGCATTCACGGGAATCGTGGAGACCTTCAAGGCGACTTGGTTGGAATATACGGTATCCACCCCGTCTATCACCTTCAACGGAGGCAACAGATAGAGTGACGAGTCAAACGAGGTAATCAATACATCCTGCTTGATAACGAGCCGGTCGTTCTCGATCTCCGTAGAGTCCGCCTTGGAGAGATTCAGTACCTCCACACCCGTCATCAAGGTATCGTTCGGGATCACGATCTGCACGGGGCGATCCTTATCCGCCGTTACCGTAAGGTGCAAGGTAGTCTGCTCTCCGATCAATATGGCGGCCGAGTCGATAGCGACATCGATCAACGGTCTCTGCGCATATGCCTTTCCCCCCGCAAGGGAAGCGGCGGCGACCAGAAACAGGATACTTTTCTTTATCAATTTCATCTGCTTGCTTTAATTACGTTTATCAAAAAGAGCAATCAATGCTTTCACATAATCATCCTCGGTACGGACAGAGACAGAGTCTACACGGCATTTCTTGAACGTATCGCTCATCTTCGCCTGCCGTTTCTCCCACCATTCCTTATAGGCCGCACGCACACGGGCGGAGGAACTGTCTATCCATTGCTCCTTCCCGGTCTCGGCGTCCTTGATCTTCATAAGGCCTACGGCGGGAAGCTCGGTCTCACGACGGTCGTACACCTGAATGGCTACCATGTCATGCTTGCGGTTGGCCACCGTCAAGGCGTCCTTGAAACCCTCCTTGTCGATAAAATCGGAGATGAGGAAAGCCGTGCAACGCTTCTTGATGGCGTTGGTCAAGTATTTCAACACTTGGCTGATATCCGTCCTCGTCTCCTCCGGATGGAAATCGATCAGCTCCCGGATAATATATAAGATATGTTTCTTTCCTTTCTGGGGCGGGATAAACTTCTCGATCTTGTCCGAGAAGAACACCACGCCGATCTTATCGTTGTTCTGTATCGCCGAGAAAGCCAAGGTAGCGGCGATCTCGGTGATCACCTCCTTCTTCATGACGTTGACGGAGCCAAAGTCACGGCTACCGGACACGTCGATCAGCAGCATCACCGTCAGCTCACGCTCCTCCTCGAACACCTTGACGTAGGGGCGGACGTAGCGGGCGGTGACGTTCCAGTCGATATCCCGGATATCATCGCCGTATTGATATTCCCTTACCTCGCTGAACGCCATACCACGGCCCTTGAAAGCCGAATGGTACTGGCCGGCGAAGATATTACGGGAAAGACCACGGGTCTTTATCTCGATACGGCGGACCTTTTTTAATAATTCACTTGTCTCCATTTAAGGAACTTCTACTTTATTCAAGATCTCGCTGATTACCTCCTCTGAAGTCAAGTTGTTCGCCTCGGCCTCATAACTCAAGCCGATACGATGGCGCATCACGTCGTGGCATACCGCACGGATATCCTCCGGGATCACATAGCCCCTACGCTTGATGAAAGCGTACGCACGGGCGGCCAACGCCAAGTTGATAGACGCACGGGGGGAAGCGCCGAAAGAGATCATGCTCGCCAAGTTCGGCAAACCAGCCTCCGCCGGGAAACGGGTAGCGAAGACGATATCCACGATGTAACGCTCGATCTTCTCGTCCAAATAAACCTCACGAACCACGTTACGGGCGTCGAGGATCTCCTCTTTCGTCAAGATCGGCTTGATCTCCGGACGTTCTCCGGATATATTCTGGCGTATGATCAGTTTCTCTTCCTCCTTCTTCGGGTAATTGATGATCACCTTCAACATGAAACGGTCTACCTGCGCCTCAGGTAACGGGTACGTACCCTCCTGCTCGATCGGGTTCTGGGTAGCCATTACCAAGAAAGGCTTCGGCAACTTGTAGGTATGCTCGCTGATCGTGACCTGACGCTCTTGCATGGCCTCCAACAAGGCACTCTGTACTTTCGCCGGGGCACGGTTGATCTCGTCCGCTAACACAAAATTAGCGAAGATCGGGCCTTGCTTTACCTGGAACTCTTCGCTTTTCTGACTGTAAATCATCGTACCGATCACATCGGCCGGAAGTAAGTCCGGGGTGAACTGGATTCGGCTGTATTTAGCGTCGATCAACGACGACAATGTTTTAATGGCAAGTGTCTTAGCCAAACCCGGCACACCTTCCAACAGGATATGTCCGTCCGAAAGCAAACCGATCAACAAAGATTCAACCAAATGCTTTTGTCCGACGATTACTTTGTCCATACCCATCGTAATCATGTTCACAAACGAGCTTTTACTTTCAATTCGCTCATTCAACTCACGAATGTCTACTGTCTGACTCATAAGATTTATTCTATTATATTGTTATTATATTGTCCCAATTTTACGTTGATTTTTTAGGATGCACAAAATTAGAAATGTTAAATTCGTATCCTTCACTTTTGCAGTTAAATAATACTAACCAACACTTCCTTGTTTTGTTTTATTTTACTTAAAAAAGGGAGATTTCTCTTACTTCCCGGCAAGTATCTCTGTTTGTAGGGCGGCGGCTTTCTCCCGCGACTCACGGCTCTTGGCATCGATGCCATACGATTCCGGAGCGGGTATCTCGATCACGGTACCGATCGGGACGTTGTTCGGGTCTTTTATAACAGCCTTATTATGTTGGTAAATATATACCCAGAATAATTTATTGCCATAATATTCCAAGGCGATCACGGTGAGGCGGTCGCCATGCTTGATCTTCACCTGCCCCAATGGTTTGGGCGCCGGTTCCACATAAGGCTCCGGTTCCGTATGCGGGGTCTTCTCCGCTACCGAGTCCGGATGAAGCATCCAAGCTGATTCTTGAACCGTGTCCTTGACCGTATCCTTGGCTTCCGTTACCACCTCCTCTCGGACAGGCGCCGGTTTCCAATTATTCCTTCCCAAATAGAAGAATACAGAGATTACGATTATCAAAAAGGCAACGATCATTAATACCCCCTTCTCCTCCGGTTTCTTAGGGGCTCGCTCTTCCGGTCTCTTTGGTATGGGAGATGGCTCCGCGGGCGGTTCCGGTTCCAATCCACGTTCCGGTTCAGATACCGATGACGGCTCCGGATCAAACGCTTGCTCTGGCTCAGGCAATGGTTCAGGTTCAGGTTCTAGTATCGGTTCGGGCTTCTCTTTGGGCTGAGTATTTGCCAAAGGGATTTCCTTATCCGGCATTACCTCCTCCACGGACTCGTCTTCCGTTTCCTTCTCCTCTACGGACTCATCCATGTCCGAGAAATCCACGTTCTCGTTGATCTCTGTCGTCTCAAAGATAGAGAAAGGCTTGTTTACCTGTTCCCGCAGGTCTTTATCCGGCAGGAAAGAGAATTTATAATGTTCGGGGATCAAGAAACGTTCACCGGTATTCACGTGGATACTCTCCCGCTTCTCCACAGAGATAATCTTGAAAGTACCCAAGCCCTTTACTTTTACGATCTTATCCGTATAGACCCCTTCGGATACCACCGAGATAAAATCTCTCAAGAAACGCTCTACCTCTCCTCTGTCCTTGCCGGTACGCTCCGATAATAAACCGGCTAAATCTTGTATATTCAGCCGGTTATTCATGATCACCCAATTCCTTTAAACGATTCTTCACGGTCGTTCCGGGCTTGAACACGGGAACTAATTTAGGGGGAACCAGATATCGCTTCCCGTTCGCCGGATTCACGGAAATACGTTCCGCTTTCTTTTTCACCTCGAACTGGCCGAAGCCTTGCAGATAGATCGTATCGTTATCCACTAATTTCGAACTTACGACGGAACTGAACGCAGAAAGCATGTCGGAAACTTCCTTCGAAGTCCAATCCATGCGATTCGCCAATTCCGTTATAAGTTCCTTGTTTTTCATATCTAATTCCATAACAGTTCGTGCTGCTATATTAGTTATTTTTTCGTTAACCGACAAATATATTGACAGTTTTTACATCAATTCAACACTTTACCATACAGATCAAACGCTTGTGCGTCAATCACCTTTACTTGGTAAAAGCTACCCGGACTCAAGGGAGTATCCTTGGAAATCAATATTTCCGGATCTACCTCGGGCGAGTCGTATTGCGTACGTCCCACGTAGAAATCCTCCTCCTCCCGGTCTACGATCACTCGGAAGGTCTGCCCTACTTTCGAGGCGTTCACGTCGGCGGAGATGCCTTCTTGCACACGCATCAAGTAATCCAGTCGGTCTTGCTTCACCTCCTGCGGGATCTCGTCTTTATAATGCTGATAGGCATAGGTACCCTCCTCATGGCTATAGGCGAAAGCGCCCATACGCTCGAAGCGGATATCTTTCACGAAGCGGATCAACTCCTCGAAATCCTGTTCCGTCTCGCCGGGATGACCCACCATCAAGGTGGTGCGTAGATGGATGCCCGGCACTTCCCGGCGCATACGCTCCAGCAGCTCATACGTCTCGGCCTTCGTGATATTGCGGCGCATCATCCTCAACATCGGGTCGCTGATATGCTGGAGGGCGATGTCCATATACTTGCAAACGTTATCACGCTCACGCATCACCGGCAACAGGTCATAGGGGAAATGAGACGGATACCCGTAATGCAAACGAATCCACTCCACGCCCGGGATGTCGGATACCCGCTCCACCAGTTCCGGCAAGGCCATTCGCTTATAGCGATCGAGGCCATAAAACGTAAGATCTTGGGCGATCATCTGGAATTCTTTTACGCCTTGCGCCACCAAGCCACGAACCTCGTCTACGATCTCGTCCATCGGACGGGATTGATAAGCCCCGGTTATGATCGGGATCGAGCAGTAAGAACAAGTACGGTTGCATCCCTCCCCGATCTTCACGTAAGCGTAGTGCCTCGGGGTGGTGAGCACACGCTCGGTAGCCAGCTCTTGATGGTACGACTTGCCCAGATCGGAGATCAACTCCATCCAATTGAATTTCCCGTAGAAACGATCTACCTCGGGAAGTTCCTTCTCCAGATCTTTCAAGAAACGTTCCGACAAGCAGCCCATCACGAAGAGCTTCCCGATCCGTCCTTTTTGTTTTTGTTCGCCCAGCTCGAGGATCATATTGATAGATTCCTCTTGGGCGTCGCCGATGAAACCACAGGTATTCACCACCACGATCTCGCCATTGATCTTATGGGGATCATGCTCTACCGTATAGCCATTGGCAACGAATTGGCGCATAAGTTGCTCCGAGTCCACTAGGTTTTTCGAACACCCCAGCGTAATAATATCTACTTTATTTTTTCTCATTCTCCAAATAACGAATTGACAAACTCACGTTTGCGGAATACTTGCAAATCCTCCATCCCCTCGCCGAGTCCGATATATTTCACGGGGATACGGAAATGGTCGGAGATACCGATCACGACACCCCCCTTGGCTGTACCGTCCAGTTTGGTCACGGCCAAGGCGTTCACCTCGGTGGCGGCGGTAAATTGTTTCGCTTGCTCGAAAGCGTTCTGCCCGGTAGAGCCGTCCAATACCAACAAGATCTCGTGGGGGGCGTCCGGGATCACCTTCTTCATCACGTTCTTAATCTTGGTAAGCTCGTTCATCAAGTTGATCTTGTTATGCAGACGTCCGGCGGTATCGATAATCACCACGTCGGCATCGTTCGCCTTAGCGGAGCTCAGCGTATCGAAAGCCACGGAAGCGGGGTCCGAGCCCATGTTCTGCTTCACGATAGGTACGCCTACCCGCTCGCTCCAGATCACCAGTTGCTCCACGGCGGCAGCACGGAACGTATCGGCGGCGCCCAGATAGACCTTCTTGCCGGCTTTCTTGAACTGGTAGGCCAGCTTACCGATCGTGGTCGTCTTACCCACCCCGTTCACGCCTACAACCATGATCACGTAGGGTTTCTTGCCCTCCGGAAGCGCGAATCCCTCGGCATCCTCCGTATTGTTCTCTGTCAGCAAGCTAGCGATCTCGTCACGCAGCAGGGTGGTCAATTCTTGGGTGGTGACATACTTGTCACGGGCCACACGCTTCTCGATACGGTCGATGATTTTCAACGTGGTATCTACACCGACATCCGAGGTAATCAGTACTTCCTCCAAATTATCCAACACATCGTCGTCCACCTTACTCTTACCGGCGATCGCCTTGGTAATCTTGGAGAAAACACTTTCTTTTGTCTTTGATAGACCTTTATCCAAGGTTTCCTTCTTGTCTTTACTGAAAAAGCTAAAAATACCCATATTTATTTTGTTTCTGTTTTTATTTACTTCAAATCACACTTATCAAGTAGTTTCCGGATCTCCTTAACGGACATAGACTCAATCTCGCTCTTATCATACATCGTCACAAGAAAAATTGTTCCTTCATCAACGCTGACAAGTACCGTAAAAGTTATCACCCGAGCTCCCCCTCTCTTGCCCTGTGATTTCGAGCGGATGGACATCCGGACCTTACGAAGGGCAGTAGTGCCTCAATCTTATAACTCATTCAATAGATCCTCCAATGGGCGAGAGGTTATTTTTCCCGCCTTCAAGTCTTTTACGCTCTGGAAAGCCTCTTCCAGCACCTCCCGCTCGCTTCGCTTGGCAGGCGAGAAGGTCTTCTCTTTTAAGTTCCGCAAGAGCGATAAAGCCTTACGCATAAGCTCCTCATTATCCAAGATACTCATGGCTTCTTCCATGTATGTATATTTCAACTCATTCGCTGTCATGGTCATATTCCTCCCTTTGCTTGTTTTTAATCCATCCTGTTCTTATAATCCTCATAGCCGAACGTACGGTACACCACCAGCTGGTCGTCCTTGTTCCAAAGGGCCAAGGAAGGGTGCGGTATGCCGTTGAACATATTCGTCTTCACGATCGTGTAGTGGATCATATCCTCGAAAATCAGCTTGTCGCCGATCGCCAAAGGCTTATCGAACGACCAATCCCCCATATAATCACCGCTCAAACAGCTATTTCCCCCGATCCGGTAGGTAGGTTTCCCTTCCACGGCATCCGTAGCGAAACGGATAGCCGGTTTGTAGGGCATCTCCAAGCAATCCGGCATATGGCAGGTGAACGAGGCGTCGATAATCGCCGTCTTGATACCGTGGTTCTCCACGATATCCACCACGGTTGTCAGCAAGAACCCGGTCTGCCAAGCGAAGGCGCTACCCGGCTCCATGATCAACTCCAAGTTCGGATATCTCTCCTTAAAGCCTTTCAGTAAAGCGATTAAATGCTCCACGTCGTAATCCTTACGGGTCATCAAATGACCACCTCCCATATTCAGCCACTTGACGTGAGGCAGGAAACGGCCAAAACGCCTCTCCACCTCGGCCAGCGTCCGCTCCAGATCATAGGAAGTGGACTCGCACAAGGTATGGAAGTGCAGCCCCTCGATACCCTCCGGCAACGTGTCTCCCAGCAAGTCGCCGGTCACCCCCATCCGGGAACCCGGGGCACAAGGATTATACAAGTCCGTCTCCACGTCCGAGTATTCCGGATTGATCCGCAACCCACAAGACACCCGGTTACCATCCGCCCGCACCATCGGATAAAAACGATGGAACTGAGAAAGCGAGTTGAACGTAACGTGACTACTGTATCTCAAGATCAACGGGAAATCAGCCTCCGTATAAGCCGGGGAATAGGTATGCGCCGGACTTCCCATTTCCTCGAAGGCCAACTGGGCCTCAAATTTAGAACTTGCTGTCGAAAAAGGAATGTACTCACGTACGATCGGGAACGCTTTCCATAAAGCGAAAGCCTTAAAAGCCAATATGATATTCACTCCCGCACGTTCTTTTACGCTCTTGATCAAGGACAGGTTGTTTCTCAGTAATTTCTCCTCCATCACATAGCAAGGCGAGGGTATCTTGTTGATGTCTATCATGCTGTATCTCAATATTTCATATTAACATGCAAATATAAGAAAAACATTCTGATATTACAACTATTATCGGGGTAATTCATTGAATATGTCGCAGAAAAAAGACAGTTGTGTTAACTTGCGAATACTACTGTGTTCGTAGACAAATACTATAGTACTTGGGCACAAGCACTATAGTATTTCTGGGTTCTTTTCATTCTCTTTTTAATCGAAAAAAAAGAAAGGAGGCATCTTGCCTCTATTCTTTATATTTTTATTATAATATCTATTTATATCTTATATGATGCGAAAGTGAGTTCGAAAGCCCATTCGAAAATAAACCTTTCCTTTTCTGCCAATCATTAAAATCCAACGACTTAGCTTCAAAAAGCAGTGTTCGATTCGGCATTCGAAAATGAATTCGAGCAAAAACGCACTTAGCCTAACACGCTGAGTTTGGCAAACTTAAGCAAAAGTCGCCTTTCTCCGAAATTCTTGAAGGCGACCGTCACTTTCGCATCACCTCCCTCACCTTCCATCGAGACGATCTCGCCATCGCCGAAACGGTCGTGATTGACCTTCTGGCCCACCCTCAAAACAGAGGCATCCGTGGCCGGAGCCGCCGAAAAGGACGATTCCATCGTGTTTTTTAACTTCGTAAGATGCCCTTGACGCTGTGCCGCTTGCTTCACCGGCGACACGAAATCATCCTCAACCGCCCTTGGTTGCCGGAATGGAGAGGCAAAAGCCGGGCGCCCGTAGCGTTCACGGGCCGAGGCGAATGCATCTGAAGCGCCGGCATCCGAAGGCATATCCAGATACTTAGCGTCTATATCCTTCAAGAAACGGCTGGGCGTACACATATCCGTCTTCCCGTTACGATAGCGGCTCTTCGCATAGCTCAATACGCAATTTTGCTCCGCACGGGTAATCGCCACGTAGAACAAACGACGCTCCTCCTCTACCGCTCTCGGGTTATCTTTCGATAGGGACGAGGGGAATAGGTCTTCCTCCAAGCCTACCACGAAAACATTCGTGAATTCCAATCCCTTGGCGGCATGCACGGTCATCATCGTGACCTTATCGGAGTTTTCCTCTTTATCGTTATCTTGATCGGTGAGCAAGGATACCTCCGCCAAAAAGTCGGACATGGCGACTTGCTCCATGCCCTCCTCACGCCGGATCTCGCAAAACTCGGCGATACCTTTCAGCAACTCCTGCAAGTTCTCTTGCTTGCTCACGCCCTCTACGGAACGGTCTTGAAACAGGTCGGAAACGATGCCGCTACGCTTCACCACCAAGGTAGCCAATTCCTCCGCGGAGAGTTTTTTATTCTCTTCAATGAAAACTTCAATCAAACTACGGAAATCGCTCAGTTTCTTAGCTGTACCATTATTTATCGGTAGCGAATATTCCAAGGGGGCTTGAAGTACGGTCCACAGGCTTACCCCGTATTCGGTAGCGGCGCCGACAAGCTTACCTACCGTCGTATCCCCGATTCCCCGGGTGGGATAATTGATGATTCGCTTCAAGGCCTCCTCGTCGTGCGGGTTCACGATCAGGCGGAAGTAAGAGATCACGTCCTTGATCTCTTTCCGCTGGTAAAAAGACAAACCGCCATAAATCTTGTAAGGGATGCCCCGCTTTCGCAACGCCTCTTCCAAGATACGGGACTGGGCGTTGGTACGATACAGGATAGCGAAATCGGCATACGAGAATTTCCCTAATATCCCGTGCATCTCGTTGATTCGGGCGGCTACGGTGTAGCCCTCCTCATAATCGGAGTACGAGGTGAAAACACTCACCTTGCTGCCCGCCTCCTTCTCGGAATAGACCGTTTTGGGTATCTGACGTGTATTCTTGTCGATCAAGCTATTGGCGGCGTTCACGATATTCTGGGTGGAACGGTAATTCCGTTCCAGCTTGAAGATACGGCAACCGGTATAAAGATTCTTGAATTGCAGGATATTATCTATATTAGCGCCTCGGAAAGAATAGATGCTCTGGGCGTCATCCCCTACCACGCAGATATGGCCGTGTCTCTCGCAAAGCCGTTGCACGATCAAGTGTTGGGCGAAGTTCGTATCTTGATACTCATCCACCAATACATACCGGAAGAAGTTCCGGTATTTCTCCAAGACGGCCGGATGATCCCGGAACAGGATATTGGTTTGCAGCAACAAGTCGTCGAAATCCATGGCTCCCGCTTGCAGGCAACGGCTCTGGTAACGTTTGTAGATTTCCCGGAGCAAGGGGACCTTGGCATTCATATCGCTTTCCACGAGCTCTTTATTTTGCTCGTAGGCCGTATAAGTTATCAAGGAGTTCTTCGCGTTGGAGATCCGGCTCTGCACCATTCCTAGGCGGTACACCTTATCGTCCAATTGCATTTCCTTGATGATGGATTTCAGTAAGCTCTTGGAATCAGTGGCGTCATAAATCGTGAAATTGGAAGGATAACCGATATGCTCCGCCTCGTTCCGTAAAATACGGGAGAAGATGGAATGGAACGTTCCCATCCATAGCCGACGGGCCGTTTGGTCACCGGTGATGGCCGCAATACGCTCTTTCATCTCCCGGGCCGCCTTATTGGTAAAGGTCAGCGCCAAGATACTATAGGGAGGCAATCCCAATTGCAATAAATAAGCGATCTTATAGGTCAGTACCCTTGTCTTACCGGAGCCAGCCCCGGCCACGACCAAGGATGGCCCCTCATTGTAAACCACCGCTTCCCGCTGGCTCTCATTCAGTTGATTCAAATACTCTTCCACATTCATCCGTTTTAGGGATACAAAATTAGGGAAAATAAGCGATTCCACATAAAAAAGTTGGGCAGGTCGCCGATAATATATACATTTGCCTACATATAATCAGTAGTATTAACCAAAACAAGGGACTATGGGAAATTGGGAGAGACAACAGACAATGAGGAAAGAACGGGACAAGGTCCGAAGGGAGACTTTAGGGAAGTTCTTTTTTGACTTGGCTAAATTAATGTTTACGACGATGGTATTAGGAGAAATGCTCCTATTAGCAAAAGACATCGGCGACATTAATAATTGGGGTATGTTAAATATAGGGATTTTAGGTACTTACCTATTAGCCCGAGTTGGAAATAGAATATTAAAATAATATGATCATGATAAAAGATTTAAATGGATTGACAGTGTTGATGCTCGTTGTTACCATTTTAGCCGCTATCTTCTTAGCTTGGCTTTACACAAAGCCCGGCAAGAAATGGTTGGATGAGTTATGATACCGTAGGTGGTGTGCCATATTGTGGATCATGGCACACCATCTTCTTTATTTAGCGTCCAACAGATCATCATTCCTTATGCTCCTCCCCGCTTTCTTCACGCTCGCTTTTAAATCACCGATCCGGTAGCTAATGGCGATGCCGAAACCACGGCTAAACATACGCTCGGTCTGCCGGATATGAAAGTCCGGATATCGCCCGTTAATCTGTATCGTCTTATGATCTCCCAGAAAATCTTGCGCCCGCAGCGTACAAGTCAATTTATCATTCAAGAAGCTCTTTACCACACTCAAGCCGTAAAAATAAAAGCCGTACGAGTCCATCCCCACATTCGGCTCGGAGCGCACGTATCCACCCGACAGGACAAAACGCCACCCGTACTTAAACTTCTGCGAGAAATCGACAAAAGCAGAGCCACAAAAGCCGGAATTACGCACATCCGTATCGTAAACCTCATTCCCCTCCTGCGCCCGTAAATCCAGATAATGCAACATGCTGTTCAGCGACACGCTTGTCCGGGGCGAAGGATTATAGCTTAGATAAAGGTTTCCTCCCGCTGCTTTCACGTCCACGAGATTATCATACGTACTATTCACCACATTCGCCGAATCAATGAACAGATACTCATCAATCACCCCTTTTCCCAAGGTGCAGAGCACGGAAGCCTGCACATTCAATTTCGTTCCGTAATAACTGTATGACGCCGAAAGACGATGATGTTTCTCCGATACCAATCCCGGATTTCCATACGAGATAGAGATCCCAGACACGAACACCGTAGGATTCAAATAGCTGATATTCGGGCGACGTAAACGTAAGTTGTAAGCCAAGCGAAACAAATTCCGGTCGTCCAAGCGGAAAGCGGAGGTCCAAGAAGGAACCCAATCCGTTACACGATAATTAAAATCCTTGCCTTCGCCTTGTTTATAAGTCACGTCCTGCCAAGTATGTTCCATACGAATGCCCGGGTTCAAGCTCCATTTACCATACTTAAATCCATATCCCGCATAGGCGGAGCCTATATTCTGCACATGCCGATATTCCACCAAAGGTTGTAAATCAGCGGGTAACCAGACACCCTCACCCAACTCCTTTACCTCCGAAGTAGCGTGGCTCGTACTGTTACGCCGAATCAGCTTCAAACCGCCCTCGATGGAATGCGTACTTGTAAAAGGATTCACGTAATCAAGCTGGGCCGTATGCTCATGGGTGCGGGCATGACTGATTTGCCGGGTATAATCGGCCTCCAGTTGGGGTAACGAGACATTACCCATCTTGTCCTTATCATGAAACACGCTATAAATATCGTTCGGGATATAATCGTACTGATAGGAAAGCGTTAGCATCTCTTCCTTATTTCGTTTGAATAAACGCTGATAATCCGCTTTTAAGGAGGCACTACCCCATTCGTTCTTCTTACTCATATCCTCGTTATAAGCATAGATTTCTTCCCCCTCTTTATCAAACCTGCTATAATGGCTATTCCAAATAGAGTTGCTGTTTCCGATATTCAAGTTTCCGGACAAGGAGATCAAATTCAATGTATCGATCTCGAAACTGCCTTCCAGACTTCCATAATGGGCCGGATATTTCACGTCTACGTCCGAGAGCATCCGGAGCTTCGCACCGTCTCCCGACTGAGTACGGAGATAATCCGACTCGCTCTCGGACGATTGTAGGCTAAACGTATAATTTCCGGAAAGCGATAATCGGCCATATTTCAGCGTAGCGAAACCACCGACACTCTTAAATAAGTTCATCACCGTAGTGTTTATACTTGCGTTATATCCCTCGAACTCCGCTCCTTTCGTCACGATATTCAAGATTCCGCTGACACCCTCCGCATCGTAACGGGCACCGGGATCTGTTATCACCTCCACTTTCTTGATCATGCTGGCGGGGATACTACGCAAGACCTCCTTGGGATTATTGGAGAACATATTCGAGGGACGCCCGTTCATATAAATCTTAAAACTGGATTGTCCGTTTACCTTCACGTTATCCTCGCCATCCACGGTCACTAGAGGGACTTTTCGCAACATCTCCAGCAAAGTATAGGTTCGGGAATCCGGGTCCTCGGCGATACTGTAAGTAGTCTTATCCGCCTCTGCCTTTATCAAGGGTTTCACGGCGACAATGTTTATCTCGGGCAAGTCCTCGTTCAAATACAATGAATCGGGAGAGACGAGTTGGGCAGTCAACGTCGAGTTCCAGTTTCCCACAAGCCCTATCAAGGCCATCATCATCAGAAATCTTTTCATATCCGTATCTTATTTGATTTGTTTTCGGGCAAAAGTAGAGGCAACAGACAACAACAACGTAAATAATCGCCGGATAAGTAGCTGACATTTCCATGACATTTCCATGACATCCGGTCATTTAGCAGGATTTATGTCTATTTCATCCCGAATCCTATCGAAAAGGATACTTTCCTTCTATAATATTTAGTACCTTCGAGCGTTCTTTTTATGTTAATTCTAATCTAGCGAATAATGAATACACGACTATCGGCCAATCTATCCGTTTTGGGTACCTCCTTAATGCTGATCCTCTCGTTCAGCTTCGGTTTCCATAGTTATACGGAAGCCAAGAAAACGATCGTGACAGACTTGAATCAAGCGTTGCAACAAACGATCCTGCAAAACTCCCACCTATGGATGAGCCAAGATTCCATACGCACCTATGCCAATCTATCCAAGCTTTTCGGCAATCCGGTATCCATAGAAAGTTATAACAAGGACTTTTCCGACGCATTGAGTTATACGCCCGACAAGAAGAAAACGGGAATCGTGATCCACGTACTCAATAAAGATCCTCAAACCGAAAACGCTCCCGCTAATACCAACAAGAAACTCAACGAATATTATATCGCCAGCGATACGATTATCTGGGCATCATCCATAGCGAACAGCCCCAATACTGCCACGGATCATATCGGGATCTCATTCCAAGGGTACGCCAATTGCTCCACCCTTGCGGTTATCGGGCTATCGGACAAATCTTTGCCCGGCCTATTCCTCGGGCTTGCCTTTTTATCCGCTACCCTGCCCCTATTGCTTAAACGTTATAGAAAGGAGTTGATAATGCCTCAGCCTATCCATCCGGGAAAGACCATCTCTTTCGGTAATTTGAACCTTTCTTGCGAGACCGCCTCCTTCTATAAGGAGAATGAGGAGAAACTAAAACTCACCCCTCAGCAATATGCCTTGATGGAGATGTTTTTCCTATCGCCTACGCATATCTTGAACCGCTCGGATATCTGCGAAAGTTTATGGCCGGGAAAGATCAACGCCGACGAGACCTTGAACACCTTGATCCGAAGGCTACGGCCTTTAGTGGAGGAAAACAGTAACCTAAAGATCACGACAGACAGAGGACGAGCTTATGCGCTTGAAATAAAAAAGAGCGACCATCTCTGATCGCTCTTTCCTTTTTATCTAGATAGAATTAATATCTTCCACCATCCCGGTTAGAACCATAACCGCCACCTCTGTTAGAGCCATAGCCACCGCCTCTGTTGGAACCGTAACCGCCACCTCTGTTGTTATTGAAACGACCACCTCTGTCGCCTCTATCCTCTCTAGGTCTGGCTTCTGTTATATTGATGACTTTGCCGTCATAACTTGCTTGGTTTAACTCCTCGATAGCCTTTTTAGCTAGCTCATCATCGCTCAGCTCAACGAAACCGAAGCCTCTTGAACGGCCGGTTTCTCTATCCATAATAACTTTTGCTGAAGTAATCTCACCGTAATCAGCAAATAACTGTCTTAAGTCCGCATCAGAGATGTTGTAACTTAGATTTGAAATGTAAAGATTCATTTTGTAAACTTTAATTAAATGGTTAATTGAGCTGAGTATGTCGACTAAAAAAGTTTACCTAACAAATCAAGTTGTGAGCAAATACTTTCTAATACTAACTTAAATCAATCTCAAATATGCTGCGAATGTAATGGTTTTATTCGAGCATACAACTATAAATCCAATAAATTTCGAAAAAATATAAGGGCGGGGTCTGCCCGCCCCCCACGAAATTAGAATACGGTAACTTCTTGTCCCGCGGTATTCGCACGGATTAAATAATCGTACATCGCCTCGCAATACACCGGAGGCAAGTAGAAGCGGCCCGGGTAGACTGCGCAAAGATTGATCTTCACGGTCACTTGACTGCCTGCCGGCAGACGGTCTATATAACTATAAACACGGTCGTCACGAATATCCTGATAATTCACTCCGGCGGTCAGGCTGTCCGTAGCAGCTCCATTCAGGAAGCGGGTATTCAGTATTTCCCATCCGGCAGGGAAGATCTCCGATAATACCAAATTATTATATCCCCGGGCCGAAGGGTTCTTTACCGTAACCACGGCGGAGAAATTCGTACCTTGCTCCAATTGGGCGACATTGACCGGACGTCCGTTCAAGTCCACATAGCTAACCGCCAATGAGACACCGTTCGCATACGCTTTTTCCTCTCCCTGCTCCGGTATTCCCTCGGTTATAATACGGGCGAAGAGCGTAGATTTACCCATGTTCTTCAACTCGACGCTCGCCGAGGTCCCCGCCTTATCCAATAAGGTCTCGGACCATATATTCTTATCTGTTTTCACCTGTCCATCCTTTCCGCCACAAGCATACGTGAAATCCATGGCCCCGTCTACCCGATATTTAGCTAGGTAGTCCGACAAGGCAACTAAAGCGAATGCCGTAGATTGTGTGCTCAACCAATCATCCGAAGAAAGCTGTTTGGACAACTCTTCCACCAAAGTAGCGGCCTCCTTGCCTTTATCCAACAAGCAAAGCGTCATTAACTGGATGGATTGATCCCGGACATCACTGCCGAACGTCTCGTCATACTCGGAATAACCGGAAGGAAGAGCCGTCGTCTTACTGATCAAGTCTTGAGCGACATCCTCACGGCCGACCAAGGCATAGGCGGAAGCTAGCGACCAGCGACTCATGGAGGCCAAGTCTTTCATCTCTTTCAAGCGGTTCATGGCACCCATCTCCGGCGACCCGGCCAAAGCCAATACATACAGGCGATAGGCTTGGGTAGTCTCTTCCGAATCCATATAATAAGAGGTAGCCGGCTTCCAATTACGGGCTACCCGGCGTAGATTATTCAATACGCTTTGTTTTATGGCCTCGGGAACCAAGTAGCCTTTCTTCGAGGCTTCCAGCAAGAAATGAGTAGCGTAAACCGTACCCCAGCCATTGCTGCTCGTTCCACCCGGCCAATAGGCGAAAGCCCCATCTACGGTCTGGTAAGAGCGTAGACGGCGGATCACCTCTTTCACGGCCTCCTCCGTGGATTTCGCCTGTTGAGGGGTCAAATCCGTAAACGAGGAGATATAAAGCTGCGGGAATCCTTTCGAGGTGATCTGTTCCAGACATCCGTGCGGATAACCCAACAAATAAGATAGACGTGAGGATAAGTTCACGGGGGCGATATCCGACACTTCTAAGGTCAACTGGTTCGTACCCGTGGCACCCGGCATCGCAACCGTCTCTTTCCAAGACTTGCCGGCCTCCAAGGTAGCGGCGGTAACTTTCACTTGCGGGCGGCGTACCGTACGGATCTCCAGCTCCGTCTCATAAACGGATTTATCCCCTTTACCCGTAGCGGTTATCGTTACCTTCCCGATACCCGGGTTCTTCTTCACCCGGATACGGAACGAGGCTTGCTGATCCCCTTTCCGCTCGAAGCTCAAGCTCCTCGTCGCCTCGCCGACCACTTCCATATTCGAGCTGCAAGCGATAGATACATTCACGGCTCCTACGCCATCCTCGGTAGCGAATACCGTAGCGGGTACTACCATCTCCTCGCCCACGCCGATCACCCGGGGCAAGGTTCCTAGCAGCATTACGGGCTTACGTACCATCACGCTCTTATCGGCATGTCCATAAGCCTCCCCGTTTCCGGCTACCACCATGATCTTGACACGCCCGTTATAATTCGGCATCTGATAGGTATGCCGGGCGGTCTTCCCCTTCTTCAGCAAGAACGGGCCGTCAAATCGCACCACGGGCTTGAAGCGGTTCACGATCGCTTTCGGGCCTTTGTTCAGCGCATCGTCGCCGCCGATACTGAACAACTGCTCGATACGGCCGCCATAAGCGCCAACCACGTAGTTATACAAATCCCATGTATTCACGCCCAACGCTTCCCGGGCGTTAAACGCCTTCCAAGGCTCCGGCGTACGGAAACGGGTCAAGTCCAGCAAGCCCTCATCCACGATCGCCAGCGTATAAGCCATCTCCTTTCCATTCTTCTCGGAGACGGAGACGGTATAAGAGGCATCCGGTTTCAGCTCGGCGGGAGATTGGATGACCGGGGTCAGATGGCTCTCCGGAGAAGTTACCGTGAACGGGACCACGCCATACAAGCGGATCGGCAAATCGTTCTTCGTGATGCCATGAGGCTGCAAAAGGGTGATATAGACGTAAGCGTTCGGCTGCATATCTTTCGTCACATCCAGTCTCACGGTCGTTTGTTTATCCTCGCACGTATGTTCCGTCAAGGAAAGGACACGCACGCCGTTCTCTATACTGATAATCGCACGGCTTCCTTTCGTAGAGGGGAAGGTGACTACCATCTTCTCGCCGGGCGTATAACTATCCTTATCGGTCTTGAAACTAAGCATCGTGGCGGACTCGCTGCCATCGGTGTTACGTCGGCCCTCGTTATAAGGCCAGTCGAAATAACTCATCACTCCCGTAGAGTGCTTGCTCTCCTTATCTTTCACGGAAATGAAATACGTTCCCCACTCCTTATCCGGGAAAGAGAGCTGGAACGTACCCCGGCCGTCCCCATCCGTACGGACGGTAAATGTCTTTACCGGCTTATTGTAGGAATCCGATACGTAATTGGCCAGACCGCTACTGTTGGAGTCCCACCACCAATACCAATAGACCTTATATACTTTCACGTCTAATTCCGTATTCGCTTGCGGTTTCCCTAAATAATCAACAGAAGCGACCTCGTAGGTATAATTGGCTCCGGTATTTAGTTGTTCCTTATCTTTCTGCGGAGATTTGATACCGGCATACCGGCGATAAGGCGAGTAAAGCATCCGGTCCGCGTCGATACTGAAATCACCGGATTCCTCATAGACCCGGGTCACTAGGTTTGCCAGCAACATTCCGGGAGCGGTAGAACCCAGCTCGAAGCGGGCTTGTACCGTGGCATCGCCCCGCTCATTGGTAACGCCGGAGATCAACTTGCTCTCTTCCGTATTAAATACACGGGAAGGATCGTCGAAATAGAACCCCTTATAGCCCTCGAAGGTAGTTGGGGTAGCGATAAAGGTACCTTGTATATCATATTTCAAGTTACGGGCGATAGCTCCTTGCAGCCATTCCACATGCAGGCGGGCATCCATAGGCTCACCACGCAACAAGGTCTTCTCCGGCATGGATAAGGCGATCTTCAGGCGGTTCGGCTTGATGGACTCGATGCGTAAGCGCTTCGAGAAAGAGACCCCACCCACTTGCGCCTTCACATTCCACGCACCCGTGGGAGCATCCGCCTCGGTAACGAAATCGAAGACATAAAGCCCCAACTCGCCACGGGTCTGCGTCTTACGGGCATACATTTGCCCTAACGGGTTGTACAGCTCCATCACCACCGGATGCTCTGCCGGCAATTGCTTCGCCCGGTCGTTCAGCATAAAGCCCAGATGCAACGTGTCACCCGGACGCCATACGCCCCGCTCGCCATAGATAAAGCCCTTGATCCCTTTCTGGACTACCTCGCCCGATACATCGAACGAGCTGAGCGAGAGAGCCGATCCGTTATCCACCCGCAGATAGGAACGTTGGGTTCCCTGTGAGGCGATCAGGTAGAACGGACGTCCCGAGGAGAGATCCAGCCGTACCTGTCCCTTGTCATCGGTCGTGCCCGAGGCCAACGCTTGGTGTTGGTAATTATAGGCGGTAACCGTAACTCCTCGCTCCGGCTCCGTATTCTGTATATTATGCACCAACACGGTCATATCATTATCCTGCCCCAGCATGGCGACCAGTCCTAAATTAGTAGCCAAGACATTCTTTCCCTCCACCTTATTAAAATAATAACTGTCCGAGCAAGGATCACTCCGTTTCTCCCAATTATAATCAGACCAATCATATTGGCGATAATAGTAATACCCTCCCTCGTCAAAACGGGCGGACTCTTCCTTGAAACGGATCTCATCCGAGGCCAAGATCTGTTCCTTCGAGAGGACCACCGTATCATTCCCGCAAGGATAAACAGACAAAGAACGGTCAAACGAAAGCTCCAGACGGTAGATAGCACCCGGTTCCGGCTCGATCAATCGTTTCAAATCGATCGCGAAGGTATTCCACCGGGATAAATCAAGACCCTCTTCATCCAAGAAGATCGTCTTACGGGCGATCAAGCGCCCGACACGCATTAACTCCCCGGACTCATCCAAGTTGTTCGATTGCAGGAACTGACCGATATTCTGCTCCAATATCTTGATAACGCTCACCGTAACCCCTCGCAAATAAATCGCTTGGAAAGGAACGGATAATTGCGTGGATTGCGGGATGATCACTCCTTTCCCGATAAAACGGACGCCGGGTTTCTGCTCATCTAGGATTATTTGACGCACGACAGCCTCTTTCAGGTTCAAGCCGCTCTTGCTGCGGATGCCTTGGTTCAGGTGGATATTCATCACGCCCTTTTGCCACAAATCGGCATCCGGATATAGGCGTAGCTTGTTTCCGTCCACGGTTACGGTCTCCGACGTATTCTCGGCGATAAAGGCCAAGCCTCTCATATCTTGGCCCACATCCAATAACTTCGTGAAAGCGACCTCCACGTAACGCTCCGGCTCGGACACATACGTCACGTCGTACACCGAGAAATCATTCTGATCCGGAACGCTCACTGTCACGACATCGGCCTTTTCCACGCCTAGTTTATTAGAAGATACGGAAAGCTTGAGTGTCCGTTCCCCCTCCATCCCGGCGGAGACATTGAATAAGGTCACCTCATGTTTCTTTCCATCCGGGCTGTGTTGCCAAGTAGCGTCTACCTTCTCCGAGAAATCCACCAACGACTCCACGGTCTCCGGAGATTCCTTATCCGGAGTAAAAAGCACGGCGGTCAGATCGTACCCATTCTCGTTTTTCTTGTTGATATCCATCGATTCCAGATTCCCCCGAAGGGCTAAAGGGAGCGTGGTAAAACCAAAAGCGAACCACTTATCCTTACCTTGTGCCTCAAACCATTCGGACAAATCGGCTTTCACCTGATAAGAGGTGTTTCGCTCAAAGCCTTTCTCCGGCTTGAATACCAACGTCCGGTTATTCTCGAAAGCCCATTTCCCCGGCACATCGGGCTTGAGGCGCACGAGTTTCCCCAATCGGTCCGCCTTTAATCGATCCGCCGGGATCTCTTGATTAAAGATCAGGTAAACGGGAGAATACCGGGAAATCTTCCCGGTAGTGAACGCCTCCACGTTCGGATTATAAGGAGGGAGATCTTGATCCGTGGAGCTTGTCGTATGACAACTTGTCAAGATAGACAAGAGACAAAGTACGCAGAATAAACCGATAGACCGTATCATACACATGAATGTTTAAATGGTTAATCCACAAATGTACATAAATAGAAGGATTTCTCTCCTATACTTTCAGACAAACTGATAATTTTCGTACATTTGTCTTAAATATGGAGCGACCAGTATGCCACCAAAGAAGTACAGGAGTCGCTAAACAAGAGGAAAGAAAAGTATATGGCGAAGAAATTCGAAATTCGAAATAGCACGGCGGAATTCCTTATCTTCATGCTAGAAGGCAAGGAAGATGGCATACAGGTAATGTATCATAACGAAACCATCTGGTGCACGCAGAAAGCGATGTCTACCCTGTTTGACTGCTCTACAGACAATATCGGATTACACCTAAAGAACATCTTTACATCCGGTGAATTACGGAAAGATTCAACTACCGAGTTTTTCTCGGTAGTTCAAATCGAGGGCGGACGGCAAGTATCCCGAAAAACATTGTTTTATAACCTTGATGCGATCATTTCTGTCGGTTATCGTGTAAACAGCGTTCGTGCTACACAATTTCGCCAATGGTGCACATCGGTCATCCGTCAATTCGCTATCCGTGGTTATGTGATAGACAAGAAGCGTATGGAGAACGGCTCTTTCATCGGTGAAGATTATTTTGAACATCTACTAGCCGAGATACGGGAGATACGGTTAAGCGAGCGTCACTTTTACCAAAAGTTGACCGATATCTATGCTACCGCTATTGACTATAATCGTGACGCACCAACCACCCGCCTCTTTTTCCAAAAGGTACAAAATAAGATACATTATGCCGTACACGGTCATACCGCCGCCGAGTTAATCGTGAACCGAGCCAACTCGGAAAAAGAACATATGGGACTGACCACATGGGAAAATGCGCCTAAAGGGAAGATCGTAAAAACAGATGTGGCCATTGCCAAGAACTACCTTAACGAGATGGAGTTGGACGACATGGGACATTTAGTCAACGCAGTTCTGGATATGGCAGAGCGCATGGCTAAACGACATATACCCATGACCATGGAAGACTGGGCAAAACGTATCGACCTGATACTCGAAGCCGGAGGTAATGACTTATTGACCAACGCCGGCAAGGTGACAGCCGAATTAGCCAAAGCTTTCGCAGAAGCCGAGTTCGAGAAGTATCGGGTCATTCAAGACCGTCTCTTCCAATCGGATTTTGACCGTTTCGATAGCGAGACCTTGTTCCCGACAGATTTCAATCCCGATAATACATAAAATAACAAGATCATGCCCAAGAAACTACACAAGGAAATCCCCATCGACTACGCCGTCTGCCAGCAACAAGATTGCCCTCGGGCCGGAAAGTGCCTGCACCAGATCGCCTACCAACCGCTCATCGAACAACCGGCAATCGTATTACGGCTGCTGAACCCCACCCTCTGTACCCAGGATGAGGCTTGCCCCTACTTCCGAGACTCCGCTCCCGTCACCTACGCACGGGGCTTCACCGGGATGCAGAGCCGGATGTTCCCGGCGCAATACCAGCAATTCATGTCGATACTCATGTCCCATTTCGGACGTAACCCCTACTTCGAGCGGCGAAGGGGCGAATTTCCACTCTCACCTAAAGAGCAAAGGATCGTGCTAAACGCCTTGCGAAGGGTCGGAGTGACGGAAGAGCTAAGGTTCGATCATTATGAGGAGAGTGTCAATTGGTATGATTGAGGCAGTACTCCTTATAAAGTACCGCAATACTCAGCCGGACAGTACCGCAGTACTTCGTAAGGAGTACCGCAGTACTTTGCTCACAGTACTACAGTACTTCCTACGGAGTACTGGCAGATGCCTCAGCCATCTATCCAAGTCGCTATTACCGAGGCCGGGACGAGTGCCATGGCGCCTCCTCGCATCCCTCTTGGGGATCGGCGTGGCGGCGTGGTGTATCCTGTATGGCATCGTGCCCCGGCAATTATTTCCCGCCCCCTGCTCTACCTTATTATATTCGGCCGAGGGCGAGCTTTTAGGCGCACGTATCGCACCGGACGGGCAATGGCGTTTCCCGGCGGCGGATAGCTTGCCTGATAAATTCGTGGATTGCTTGCTCACGTATGAGGATAAACGGTTCTTTTACCATCCCGGTATAGACCCCGCCGCCATCTTCCGGGCGATCCGCTTGAACGGGAAAGCGGGGCGTGTGGTGAGCGGAGGAAGTACCTTGACCATGCAATTGGCACGCATAGCGAGAGGGAACCAAGACCGGACCTTCTACGAGAAAACGATCGAGATGTGCTGGGCGCTCTTTCTGGAAACCACCCATAGCAAACAAGAGATACTGAACCTCTATGCCTCGCACGCTCCCTTCGGGGGAAACGTAATCGGGCTGGAGACCGCCGCATGGCGTTATTTCGGGCGAAGCGCCTCCGAGCTATCGTGGGCCGAGAGCGCCACGCTCGCGGTTCTTCCCAACTCCCCCGCCTTGATCCACCCCGGGAGAAACCGGAAACAACTGAAGGAGAAGCGGGATCGCCTGTTGGCTTCCCTTCAGAAGAAAGGCGTATTGGAGGAAACCGAATACGAGCTGGCCTGCATGGAGCCACTTCCCGAAGCCCCTCTCCCTTTACCTAATGATGCCCCGCACCTGTTGGAAAGACTGGCCACGGAACAACCGGGGCAACGCATCCAAACCTCCGTCCGCCAAGCCCTGCAACGGCAGACACAGGCCCTCGTAAACCGTTATGCCCGTGAATACAGTTCCAACCATATCCATAATCTGGCGGCGATCGTAGCGGACGTGGAGACCGGGGAGGTATTGGCCTACGCCGGAAACGCTACCTATCCGGCCGACGAGCGGCGGGGGAACCAAGTGGATATCATCACCTCGCCCCGCAGCACGGGAAGCATCCTCAAGCCCTTCCTGTATGCCGGTATGCTGCACGACGGGCTGTTGCTCCCCTCCATGCTGGTATCGGACGTGCCCTTGAATATAAACGGCTTCTCCCCCCATAATTACAACAAGACATTCTACGGGGCGGTACCGGCCCATGTAGCCATAGAGCGCTCCTTGAACGTGCCCTTGGTACGTATGCTCTCCCAGTATAATACCGGACGCTTTATGTCTTTACTGAAATCGTGGGGAATGACTACCTTACGTTTCTCCGAGGAACATTACGGGGCCTCCTTGATCTTGGGAGGGGCCGAGGGAACCTTATGGGATCTTTCCGGTATGTATGCCTCCATGTCTCGTGTGCTTAAACATTACCGTACTTACAACGGACGCTATAATCCGGCGGACATCCATCCGCTGACTCCCTTTCCGGCGGAGAGGAAGGAACCCATCCGTTCCCTTACCGATAGCCGGCTCACCGATAAGGCTCTCCTTTCCTCCGCGGCCCTGTGGTACACGTTCGAGGCGATGTCCGCCCTTAACCGTCCCGAGGAAGAAGCCGACTGGCAACAATTCGAGTCGATGAAACGGATCGCATGGAAGACCGGGACGAGTTACGGGGGACGAGACGCTTGGGCGATCGGCACGACCCCCCGCTACGTTGTCGGCGTATGGGCAGGTAACGCTTCCGGCGAGGGCCGTCCGGGACTTACGGGTGTCGGCAACGCCGCCCCGGTCCTTTTCGATCTCTTTTCCCTATTGCCCGGTGGCGAATGGTTCGACCTACCCTATGATGAGACGCTTCCCATGGCGATCTGCCGGAACAGCGGACATAAAGCCTCGCCCTACTGCGAGCAAACGGACACCTTATACATGCCGCTGTCCGGCAATAACACGGGGATTTGCCCCTACCATAAGCTCGTGCATCTATCGGCGGACGGACGGTACAGGGTCAATAGTTCCTGCGAGTCTGTCGACCGGATGATCAGCCGCCCGTGGTTCGTGCTTCCTCCCGCGCAGGAGTATTACTACCGCAACTATCACATCGATTATATCCCGCTCCCTCCGGTAAAACCCGGCTGCGGGCAAGACTTGAACCGCCAGATCGAACTGATCTATCCCGAGCATAACGCCATTCTCTACCTTCCGAAAGGCTTCTCCGGAAAGTCCGAGAAATTTATCTTCAAGGCCGCCCACGCCCGCCGTGACGCTACGATTTACTGGCATCTGGACGAAAGCTATCTGGGAGAGACCACCGAGAATCACCAGATCAGTTGCTCCGTGAGCCAAGGAAAACATCTCCTTACCCTCATCGACAACGAGGGGAACCAGAAGAAAATACAATTCGAGGTCAAGTAAAGCATCCGTTAAGCCTTGACCTTGACCCAAACAGCCAATTTGCCTCCCTTGACAAGGAAACAGCCTTTCCCTTCCTCATCAATCGTCACGGTATCTTTTACCGAGCCTGTGATCTCATGCCATACCTCGCCTTTCCGGTTCTCCCCCACAGACATTGTTTTCTCTCCATCTTCCCCGTTCGAGATAACCACCGCCAAGCCCGAATCAGCATGTCCCGAATCTCCCAAGCGTACGAAGCCAATCGTGTTCGGATGATCAAAATAATCCACCTCTTCCCCGTACGCATATTCTTTCCGGGCACGCAATAGCATATCCAATACCTTACGATGGGGAGATTTCTTCCCTTTTACGCCATAATAATCCCCATAAAAGATACACGGATACCCTTTCTTCATCAACAGGATCAAACCGTAGGCGGAAGGTTTGAACCAATCCTTCACCTGCGACTCCAAAGAACTGTTTTTCTGGGAATCATGGTTATCCACGAAGGTGACGGCTTGATCCGGGCATATCTCGACCAA
Source organism: Parabacteroides sp. AF19-14 (assembly GCF_003635485.1). Lineage (NCBI taxonomy): Bacteria > Pseudomonadati > Bacteroidota > Bacteroidia > Bacteroidales > Tannerellaceae > Parabacteroides > Parabacteroides sp. AF19-14. The sequence continues at coordinate 93,314 of NZ_QTMJ01000013.1, forward strand.
GGTCCCTTTTAATAGATCGCGTAAATCATAGTCACGACCTTTCTCGGAAGCCTCATTCAAGTTATAATGTAAGGCTACGTCAAACAAATCCACGTTATATTCTACTTGCGACAGGTAAGCCTCCAACGATTCGGTATCGTTTTTCCAATATTCCCCGACAGCGTAGAAGCCCTCTCCCCGATCCGCTCTCACCGCCTCCAGAAAATGCTTGATAAACTGGTCGTTCATATGCTTGATCGCATCGAGTCGCATACCGTCCAAGTTTAGTTCGTTCGATACCCAGATCCCCCATTCCTGCATCTCACGCACGACTTCAGGGTTATCGAAATCCAGATCGGCGAACATGAGATAGTCGTAATTTCCATTCTCATCATCGACTCCCTCACTCCAATGTTTTCCCTCTCCCAGAATCTGGAATATACCTTCCTTCTTGCGGGATACATCATAGTCCGTCCCGGAGAAATGAAACCAATGCCATTTAAAATTAGAATACATATTGCCACGCCCCGGGAAGTCGAAGCCGGTCCAGCCCTCTATCTCATGGGGTTCGCTGGTAGCGTTTTCCCGTTGCCCAGGATCTACCTCTTGCGCCATAAACCACTCGGTATAATCGGCTCCCGCCTTATGGTTCATCACGGCATCCAGATATACGCCAATCTGGTTCCGGTGAAGTTCCTCGATCATTTCTTGAAGTTCCTGTTTAGTTCCATACTTGGTGCGTATGGTCCCTTTTTGGTCGAACTCCCCCAAATCATATAGATCATAGGTTCCATACCCCTCGTCCGCTTGCTCATGGCCTTTGTAAGCGGGTGGGATCCATACGGCGCTGATCCCGATCTCATGTAAATGCGAGGCGTCATCCTTCAGCCGTTTCCACAGCATTCCATCGTTCGGCAGATTCCATTCGAAATACTGCATCATTACTCCATTTTCCATATGTTTCTTCTATTTGTTGATAAAACAACACTTCCCAAGCGTCATAAGTTGCTGAAACTAACCACCACATCCTTTTGTTATAGTAAAAAACTAAAGAATAATAAGATGGATTCAAAGCATGTTACAGAGAGTACGTCCGGTCAAGAGGACATTCAAAAGACTTGGTGGAAAGAAGCGATTATATACCAAATCTATCCCCGTAGCTTTCAAGACAGCGATGGCGACGGAATCGGTGACTTAAACGGTATCACCTCCCGCTTGGATTATATACAAAGCTTGGGTGTGGATATCATCTGGTTAAACCCGATCTTTCTCTCTCCCAACGATGATAATGGTTACGACATCAGCGACTATCGGGAAATCATGAGAGAATTCGGTACGATGGAAGATTTCGACCGCCTCCTGAAAGAGATTCATAAACGGGAGATGCGACTGGTACTGGACTTGGTAGTAAACCATACCAGCGACGAGCATCCTTGGTTCGAGGAAGCCCGTAAATCCAGACATAATCCCTATTATAATTATTACCATTGGTGGCCGGCCGAGAAAGGTGAGCCTCCCTTGCGCCTCAGCTATTTCGACGAGGAAGGCAACGCTTGGACGTATAACAAGCCAACCGACTCGTATTACCTGCATTATTTCTCCCGGAAACAACCCGACTTAAATTGGGAGAACCCGGAGGTACGCCAAGAGATTTTCGATATGATGCGCTTCTGGTTCGATAAAGGGATAGACGGTTTTCGCATGGATTCTATCTCTCTTATCGCCAAAGATCCCTCATTCCCTCTCATAGATTCCAAGAAATATCCGGATATCTTTTCTTTCTATGCCAAAGAGCCTCGCCTACACCTCTATCTTCACGAGATGAATCGGCAGGTATTAAGCAAATACGATTGTATGAGTGTTGGAGAAGGTTCGGCCGTGATGGTAGATGATGTCGCTAAATTTGTCGATCCGGCCCGGGAAGAGTTGAATATGCTTTATCATTTCAACGCCGCCCGCATCCGGAATACAACCCTACCGGACAATCCGGAATCCGGTATAGACTATAGCTTGATCGCCCTAAAGAAGATGTTTACGGAATGGGATAAGGCGGTAGATAAGGGTTGGCCCTCGATCTACTTGGGTAATCATGACCAGCCCCGTATGGTCAGTCGCTTTGGTAGCGATAAGGATGAGTTCAGGGCCTTGTCCGCCAAGATGCTTATTACTTTTCTGCTTACGATGAGAGGAACGCCTTATTGGTTCGCCGGGGACGAGATAGGTATGCGTAACATTCGGTTCGACCGTATCGAGGATTATAACGATATCGATACGATCAACCGCTATAAGAAAGCGAAAGCAGAGGGTAAAGATCCGCAGGCGGTATTGGACGAACAGAAAGAGACCGGACGAGACAACGCCCGCACTCCTTTCCAATGGGATCGCTCGCCGGAAGCGGGATTTACGGCAGGAACCCCTTGGTTAAAGGTAAATCCGGATTATACTTGGATAAACGTAGCGGACGAAGAAAAAGATCCGACCTCCATACTTAATTATTTTAAGAAAGTAGTCAGTTTCCGTAAGGAGAATCCGAGTTTGATTTATGGCAGTTATCATTTGCTGGATGCGGAGAATCCCCAATCCTATACCTTCTTACGCAAGACTGGGGCCGACACTTATCTGATTATGCTCAATTTCTCCCCCAAGGCGGCAATCTCCACTCCGGGGATAGATATGAGTAACGCACACGTCCTATTGGACAATTACGGGGACCGAAGTCATATGGCGCCTCAAAAAGATATCACGCTCCGTCCTTTCGAAGCGATTGTCTTTCAATTGAACCATCCCGTCTATGAATCCTTCATAGATTCGCTAGATCTTTTGGAATGATTCGTTAAAAAGAGGTACAAAACGCAACCAAAGACTTTTCGGATGTGTTTAAATACAAAGCATCAGAACTTTTAAATAAAATATAAAACTATTCGTTATGGGATTTATTTGGTCTATTATCATCGGTATCGTTGCCGGCTATCTGGCTGGTAAGATTATGCGTGGAGGAGGTTTCGGGGTCATTGTTAATTTGATCCTAGGTATTATTGGAGGTGTATTGGGTGGCTGGGTATTCAGCTTACTAGGCATATCGGCCGGTGGTATCTTAGGGAGCTTGATAACCTCTACGGTCGGAGCTATTTTGTTATTATGGATCGGCTCGCTATTCAACAAATCCAAAGAGGTTTAAGAAGGCGTGCTCAATTATCAAATCATATATTACATGGCAACAAGATCTCACGAAACTTTAGTTACGGCATAATATAATGTAAAAGGCAGTCCTTGCCGGACTGCCTTTTTATTTAGATCGTTTCCACTTTTTCTTTAGGTAAAACCCATTTCAATACCAGATAACCGCAAAGACCGGATATAAACGATCCCGTGAATACACCCAGCTTCGCCTGATTCAAGAGATCGGCACCCGCCGCCGTACTGCCGTCAAAGGAAAGATTCGCTATAAACAAAGCGACCGTGAAACCGATTCCTCCCAACATGGATACTCCAAATAAATTACGCTTGCTCATGCCTGTAGGCATGGAGGCAAATGGCGTACACGCGAACAAGTAAGAGAAAGAGAATATACCTAATGTCTTTCCTACAAATAGGCCCACGAACACCGCCAACGGAACATTAACTAATGTCTGGGGTTGGATATCCCCGAATGTCACACCGGCATTCACGAAAGCGAATAAAGGAAGTATCACATAGTTTACCAAAGGATGCAACTTATCAGCGATGGTCTGCAACGGACTGATCGTTTTATCCGCCAACGTATGGATGTTATTCAATACCTGAATTTGTGTAGGTGTAAGTACTTCCGCTTTACGGGACTGACGAACCTCGGTATAGTCCAGCATATTCAAATACCCGGTCATATCACACGTGAAATCATCTAGCTTAACAACCGGACGGGCTGGAACCGTAAAGGCGATCAACACGCCGGCGATTGTCGGATGGATTCCTGACTCCAGAAATAGCAGCCAAACGATAAAGCCACCGATATAGAAAAACAATCGGTTGTGTACCCGGAACTTTCCTCCCACATACAACAAAGCGAGGACTATCAGGGATATCAACAAAGGCTCGAAAGCGATATGCCCGCTATAAAACAGGGCGATAATTATGATACCTCCAATATCATCCACCACAGCCAAGGCGGTCAAGAAGATACGCATGCTCAACGGCACCCGCTTCCCCAACAAGCCCAATACGGCCAAGGCGAAAGCGATATCCGTAGCCATCGGAATAGCCGCCCCGTTTACCTCGGGAGGCGTATTACATACTAACATATAAAATAAGACCGGCACGATCATTCCACCACAGGCGGCGATAATAGGCAATAGCGCCTTCCGCACGGAACTCAACTCACCGATCAATACCTCTTGCTTGATCTCCAGACCGATCACGAAAAAGAAAACCGCCATAAGGGCGTCGTTCACGAAAGCCAGCATAGACATGGTCTCGCCATGATGCGCGAAGAAGTTAAACTGCCCGGCTTGCAGATCGATTGGAAAAGCTAATAATAAATGATACTTATGTGCCCAAGGCGAATTGGCCAAGACCATAGCGATGATGGTGGCGGCAAATAGTAAAAGACTGGCGTTCGGCTTCTGTATAGCGAAGCGACGCAACGGTTTAAGGATAACATTAATCGTACGGTCCATAAATAATAAGTTAGATGAAGGTCTTCAACAATTGATCGTACTATGACTATTCCCTTTCCCTCCCAAGAGGGAAACGGGATATCATCTTGAAATACCTTCAAGTGTTTTTTCTATTAATTGACAGCTTTGGCTTTTCCTGCTTGCTCCAGGTTATAAGCGCTGCGTGTGAGTTTCTCTACCCAGATGACAAAGATACCAGTTAAAATTAAATTAAACACAATAGTTAACACAGAAATTATCAACATAGGGCCACCTAATCCATACCCCAAGGCTATGAAAATAACGCCGGCTCCTACCTCTCCACGGGTAAACATACCGATAGACAGCGCCAAACGCTCCCGTTTCATCCGGTCACGGTAGAAAAACAAAGGAAATAGTTTACCGATATTGGATAAGAATGAGACGATTACGACGTGTAAAGCGATCATCGACCATGACATCATCGGCTGGGAACCTGTCACCGTAGTTACTTCCGCCGCTTGCTGAGCGAAATCCACGCCCATAAACACCGGCATGCTCACTCCGACAAGGAACATAAAGAGATAAGAGATAAAATCGGACACTTGGTGCTCGATCTTGGTATCGATATGCTTATGCCGCATGATCATACCTACGACAAACGCAGGTAAAAGTACCTCGATATGGATGCTAGCCTCCTCCCCGTACATATGTTTCGATACCAGATAAATCACTTGCGTGATACCAAACGTCACGACGGCATAGAACAAGATGGCTTTCCAGTCTTGACGTACATTATAATATCCCATTTTCTTCCAGCCCAGGATCAAGAGCAATACCACAACCAGAATAATGACTCCCAATTGCCAGCGCAAGCCGATCATCATGATTTGCAACGGGATCATCAACAGGATCGTATCCAAGTCGTCGAAGATCGCCAATACCTGTACTTTCTTATATACCCAAGAGGCTTTTAGCCCGGCGGCGGCCAACATCGTAAACAAGATACCCGCCGAGGTAGGCGCGGCGAACCGGCTTAGCAACAGGTTCTCCTTCCAAGCGTCCCAACTTCCCCATAAATCGCCCGGAAGCAAGACAAACATATAATATAAAGCCACGAATATCCACGGAAACGCAGCCGTAGCCATCGCTATGAAATAATCTTCGGTATAAGACTTCCACCGGGTCTTATCAATCTCGAACTCACGCCCCACATTAATCATGATAAACGCAAGGCAAATAAACAAAAATGTATTAGAGATCGTCTTTACCAGCGAATACTGTTCCCCCACCATAGCGGGAAGCATTTGCGACACGACCAAACCCAACACTAGAAAAAGAGAGAATAAAAGAACTTTTTTCATTCAGATAAAACTATATTAATATTTACACAATAAAATGCAGGGGCAGGGTTCCTCATGAGCCTTGTCTCTACAAAAAACAATTGAAAATTGAATTAGTTGATCGCTTGCTACTCTTTTAGATAAGCGGTCTCAACCTTTAACAAACGATTTTTGAGGCGTTCAGCCTCTCCTTTACGGATACGAAGCGTCATCTCGCAATCCATCTCGAACTTCTGTGAGATGATAGCGGGGTTATCCTCTTTTACGATACGCATGATCCCGTTCAGGTATGGGTATTCGAAAACGACCGTGATGTCCTCGTCTACCGTACGTTCCTCGATCTCTGCGGCGGAGATAGCCTCGGCGGCGGCCGTGCGATAAGCGACGATCAGCCCGCTGGTTCCTAACTCGATTCCACCAAAGTAACGTACTACGACAATCAATAAATCGGTCAGCTCATTCGAGTTGATCTGTCCGAGGATCGGTTTCCCGGCCGTGGAAGAAGGCTCCCCGTCATCGTTGGCCCGGAACGTCTGCCGCTCTGGACCTAACATATACGCCCAGCATACATGGCGGGCATCATAATATTGTTTACGGTATTTCTCCAGTTGCTCCTTCACCTCTTCTACCGTACGCACGGGGATAGCATACGAGATAAAGCGGCTGCGCTTCTCGGTATAATATCCCTCGGCTACTTGCTTGATGGTCTTGTAACTGTCGTCTGCCATAAATCAATCCGGTATTTTAGTGTTAGACACTTCCTCCCGGTACGCCCGGAAATCTTTCATGATCTCTTCGATCTCCTCGATGAAATAAGGATCTTTCACCTTATTCCTCACCTCCTCATAATAGGTCTCTATGGCAGCCAACGCACATACGTCCTGCCCTCTCAGCACGAAGTAAGGTTCCTCCTTCTCCACGCACTGCTTGATCATTTGTATAGGATTCTTCATTTTTTCTTATTTGCTATATCTAACTCTTCTTTCAAGAACGGAGCCGTAAACCCGACACCACTCTTCGCTAAAGCCTCCGGAGTCCCTGTGAAAAGGACATTACCTCCACGGCGACCGCCCTCGGGGCCCATATCGATCAAGTAATCGGCGCTTTTGATAACATCGAGGTTATGTTCGATAACGATGATCGTGTTGCCTTTATCCACCAACTTGTTCAATACCCCCAGCAAGACCCGGATATCCTCGAAGTGCAGACCGGTGGTAGGTTCATCCAATACATAAAGCGTCTTTCCCGTATCCCGCTTCGCCAGCTCGGTAGCCAGCTTGACACGTTGGCTCTCGCCACCGGATAAGGTAGTAGAGGGTTGCCCCAACTTGATATATCCCAGACCTACATCTTGCAGGACCTTGATCTTGGATAAGATAGTCGGGATATTCTCGAAGAACTCCACTGCCATATTAATCGTCATATCCAAGATATCCGCAATTGATTTCCCACGAAAACGAACCTCTAGGGTTTCCCGGTTATATCGCTTGCCGTGACAATCCTCGCAAGGCACCAGCACGTCCGGTAGGAAATTCATCTCGATCGTCTTATAGCCATTTCCCTTACAGGTCTCGCACCGTCCGCCCGATACGTTAAAAGAGAAACGTCCCGGTTTATACCCTCTCACCTTCGATTCCGGAAGTTCCACGAACAGATTCCGGATATCCGAGAATACCCCCGTATAGGTAGCTGGGTTGCTCCGGGGGGAACGACCGATCGGAGATTGATCCACATTCACGATCTTATCGACATGCTCGATTCCCTCGATGGCGTCGTATGCCAAGGGGTCTTCCAGCGAGCGATAGAAATGCTGGCTCAAGATCGGTTGCAGCGTGCGGTTTATCAAGGTAGACTTTCCGCTACCCGACACACCCGTGACGCAAATAAGAGTACCCAAGGGGAAAGACACGTCCACATGCTTCAGGTTATTGCCGCTGGCTCCCTCGATCGTAATAAATTGCCCGTTGCCTTTCCGACGCTCGGCAGGAACGGCTATCTCCGTGTTTCCATTCAGATAGGAAGAGGTCAAGGTATCTACACGCAGCATCTCCTTGGGCGTTCCCTCAAAAACGACCTCACCCCCCAGACGGCCCGCTTTAGGCCCCATATCCACCACGTAATCGGCACTCAGCATCATATCCTTATCATGCTCCACGACGATCACGGAGTTTCCCGTATCACGCAATTGTTTCAGGGAATTAATCAAACGGACGTTGTCCCGCTGGTGCAAACCGATACTCGGCTCATCCAATATATAAAGTACGTTCACCAATTGGCTTCCGATCTGGGTAGCCAGACGGATACGCTGGCTCTCGCCACCGGACAAGGTAGCGGAACCCCGGTTCATGGAAAGATAATCCAATCCCACATCCAGCAAGAAGCGCAGGCGGGAGCGTATCTCCTTCAATATCTCCGTAGCGATCCGAAGCTGTTTCGGGTCCAGCTTCTCCTCAATACCCTCCAGCCACTCGTATAATTCCGAGATATCCATGGCCGACAACTCGGCGATATTCTTTCCCGCTATCCGGTAGCTCAACGCCTCCTTATTCAACCGCCAGCCGTTACATTCCGGACAAGTGGCCATCTTGATGAATTGTCCCGCCCATTTCTGCGCCGAGGCGGATGCCTCGCTCTCCTGTTGCATCAAGATATACTTGGCGACTCCCTCATACGACAAGAAATAGTTAGACGATCCTAACGAGTCATTCTTGATCTGCAACCGCTCGTCTGTACCATTCATGATCTCGTCCATCGCCTCCTCGGGAATATCCCGTATAGGCGTCTTGATCGTCACGCCATGCTTTTGGCAAAGCGCCTCGATCTGCCAGAATATCAACGAATTCTTATATTTACCCAAAGCGACGATGCCACCGCTATATATACTTAAGGATGGATCGGGAACGATCTTGTCCATATCCAACAAATTGACCTGTCCTAAGCCTTTACATTTCGGACACGCTCCTTGAGGGGAGTTGAACGAGAAATTATGCGGAGCCGGCTCACTGTAAGACAATCCAGTCACCGGGTCCATCAAGCGACGACTATAATGGCGAACCTCGTTAGTCTCGGCATCCAGTATCAGCACAAGGCCATCGCCTTGCTTCATGGCGATCTTCAAGCTCTCTTTCAAACGACGCTCGTCTGCCTCGGAGACAATCATCTTATCGATCACCACCTCGATGCTGTGCATCTTATAACGATCCAGCTTCATCCCATGGAAGATCTCTTTCAACTCGCCATCGACACGGACGTTCAGATATCCTTTTTTACGTATCTGCTCGAAAAGTTCCTTATAGTGCCCCTTACGATTACGGACCAACGGAGCCAAGAGATACGTTTTTTTCCCGTTGTACTCATCCAAGATCAGCCGTAAGACTTGATCCTCGGTATATTTCACCATCTTCTCCCCGCTCAAATAGGAATAGGCCTCTCCCGCCCTAGCGTAAAGCAAACGGAAAAAGTCATAGATCTCGGTAGTCGTACCGACGGTGGAACGAGGATTCTTATTGGTTGTCTTTTGCTCAATGGAGATAACCGGACTCAGACCCGTTATCTTATCCACATCGGGTCTCTCCATATTCCCTAAGAAATTCCGGGCGTAAGCCGAGAATGTCTCCACATACCGCCTTTGTCCCTCAGCGAAAATCGTATCGAACGCCAATGATGACTTGCCGCTACCACTCATGCCGGTAATCACCGTCAACTTATTCCTCGGAATCTCTACATCTATATTCTTCAGATTATGAACACGTGCGCCAAGTATGGATATGCGCCCGCCTTCCAATGCCTGCTTATCTTTTATCATCTTTTACCTATCTGGTTTTAGGGGCCGTAAAGATACGAAAAAAACAGAAGCCAATCAAACTTTCCAGCAAATCATAGTGTAATCTCAGCCACTTCCTCCAGCCTGTTTGTTCCCTACGGGAAGACCTCGCAGTATCCACCGTAAGGAACCAGGGTTTCTATTTATCCTTCACCTCTGGCTGGGGAGAAGGAGCCTGTATGTTCTCATAAAACCTCTTTTTCTCCTCGTTACTTTTTTGGACAAGGCTTGTCACATATACCGTAAATATTGGAAACATCATCATGCCCAAAGCAGCCAATACGACTGAGAGGACTCGTCCCGTAACCGTAATAGCGGATATGTTAGAGCCAACCGTCGTCACATCCATAAACGCCCACCATAGAGCGTCCCCATAATTAGCCACCAACGGGTTCACCTTATGCTCCAAGACAAAAAATATAAGACTTGAGAAATAAACCGTGGCCAACAACATCGTCAAGTAAGAAACAAACAAGCCGGATGCCTTATTATACGATAACCATCCCACCACGATCGCCAACGCATACCCGCCCCGTACCAAAGGAACGAAACGTAAGAAATAACTAAGCTCGGGTGAGGTGATAATATGATAATATTCTATTATATTTTGGTAAGGGATCGCTACGAGCAAGAAAATAAAGTGCGTTCGCAAATAACGTAATTTATCTTTCGATAGGAAAAGTTCCAAAACAAAATCGAAAAGAAAAAACAAACAGATCCATAATTGAATCTTCTTATAAGAAGTTTGCGTGTAAAAGGGAATATTCTTAAATGTATCGATGGAGATACTGATAACCAAGAACAGCGACAACAATAGTATAATGATATGTAACACACCATATACCCCCTTCTTTCTCAATGCGAAATCAAATACGGCCATTTTCATAAGCGTTACTATTTATTTAATTATAATCCTTTTCATTTTGGTTTATGACAACAAACCTCATATACCATTTGTTTAAACAGCGAAATGTGTTAATTAACCAAGTTTTACGTAGCAAAAACAAAACATCTTCTTTGATTCGCTGTTATAAACTCAGACTTAAACGAGAGAAGTAATTCTCATTTTTAAAACATAAATCTATGGCAAATATCAACAAGACAGTAAAGCTAGGTGTGTTTACCCTAGCAATCATGAACGTGACGGCAGTAGTATCTTTACGCGGACTGCCAGCAGAAGCCGTATACGGACTAAGCTCGGCTTTCTATTACTTATTCGCGGCAATCGTATTCTTAATCCCGACCTCTTTGGTGGCAGCGGAATTAGCGGCAATGTTCCAAGACAAACAAGGTGGTGTATTCCGTTGGGTAGGTGAGGCCTATGGAAAACGTCTAGGCTTTCTGGCTATCTGGGTTCAATGGATTGAAAGTACGATCTGGTATCCGACAGTATTAACTTTTGGAGCCGTATCCATCGCCTTCATCGGTATGGATCATCCCGAAGATATGCTGCTGGCGAATAACAAATACTACACGTTAGCGATCGTGTTAATTATTTATTGGCTGGCTACATTTATCTCACTAAAGGGATTGAGTTGGGTTGGAAAAGTAGCGAAAATTGGAGGTATGGTAGGTACTATCATCCCGGCGGCGTTACTCATCATTTTAGGTATCGTATATCTAGCGACTGGCGGGCATTCCAATATGGATTTCCACAGTAACTTCTTCCCCGACTTCAGTAAATTCGACAACTTAGTCTTAGCCGCAAGTATCTTCCTTTTTTACGCAGGTATGGAAATGGGCGGTATTCACGTGAAAGACGTTGACAATCCTTCTAAAAACTATCCGAAAGCTGTATTTATCGGTGCCTTGATCACCGTTGTAATCTTCGTACTAGGAACTTTTGCGTTGGGTATTATTATCCCAGAGAAAGACATCAATCTTACGCAAAGTTTATTAGTGGGATTCGACAATTACTTCAAGTACATTCATGCCTCATGGTTATCCCCAATTATCGCTATCGCTTTGGCATTTGGCGTATTAGCAGGAGTATTGACATGGGTCGCTGGTCCTTCCAAAGGTATATTCGCAGTTGGTAAAGCAGGTTATCTGCCCCCGTTCTTCCAGAAGACCAATAAGATCGGCGTACAGAAAAACATCCTTTATATCCAAGGAGCGGCTGTTACACTTCTTAGCTTATTATTCGTGGTAATGCCATCCGTACAAAGCTTTTATCAGATCTTATCACAGCTTACGGTGATCTTATATTTAATAATGTATATGTTGATGTTCTCCGGAGCGATCGCATTACGTTATAAGATGAAAAAGGCAGGTCGTCCTTTCCGTATCGGAAAAGGTGGCAATGGCTTGATGTGGTTGATCGGAGGTTTAGGATTCTGTGGTTCCTTATTAGCGTTCGTATTAAGTTTCATTCCTCCTAGCCAGATTTCTACAGGAAATAATACGGTTTGGTTCGCCGTTCTCTTCATCGGTGTAATTGTTGTCGTTGCGGCACCGTTTATTATCTATGCGTCTAAGAAAGCATCTTGGGTAGATCCGAACACTGAATTCGAACCGTTCCATTGGGAAGTAAAAAATGACGTATCCGAGACGAATACGACAAAAGCATAACACACATTCATCTCGATAATTACCTAGTCCGGGCTGCGAAAATATTGCAGCTCGGACTTTTTCGTAAAAATAGCACAGAATATTTACGTTTTATTATGTGTATTATAAAAATGTAATTATCTTTGCGATAGTATTCATAAAATAAAATATCAAAAGAACTATGGCACGTACAGTAGATTATTCAAAAAAGGCAGAGAAAATCAAAGAGCAAGTAGATGAATTAGTACAAGAATTAATGGCTGCTAAATCGGCTCCGGTAGTCTCCAAAAGAAGTTTAAAAGTAGCTGACATCAATTTCGAGAACGAGGATGTTAATACATTAATGCAAATACAAGCTCGCCTCGCTCGCGTTATCTTGGAGAAGAGCAAATAAGAAAAAACTCTGCTAAGGTTTTAATAAAAGCGCCTTTCCCGTCTTTAAGGATGTTTCGGGAAAGGCACTTTATTTTTCAGGTCTCGTGCGAACTTTCAAAGAAAAAGCTTATCTTTGAAAACCTAATCAATAACATGTATGGAACTAACACTCCCAACGAAAGTTAATGTGACACATCCCATCATGCTAGACACGAAGATATTAGTCGTGATCGGAGCGAACGGTGCGGGAAAAAGCTCTTTTGGCAGAGATTTATTGGAGAGATATGCGGGTCAAGCGAAAAGAATATCCGGTATACATGCCTTATTCATCAGCGATGACGAATCTAAATTATCGGCCTCCAATGAATTCGCACGTTTACAGTCTATGATCAAAGAACGACTGTTCATGCCACGTATTTCTGAATACGAGAAACTGATTTTGCAACTCCAGAGCGAGGAGTTCGAGGCGGCAGTCAATTTCAAGGAAGCCTGCAAGACTAATAACGAAGTAGATCCTCCGATCACCAAGATAGATATTATACAAGCGATCTGGGAAAAGATGTTTCCGCATAATCGTCTGATACGAAAGTCGGGATTTATCGAGCTTGTATCCACGGGGCGTGATTCAAATTCCTACACCGCCGGACGCATGAGCGATAGCGAGAAACTGGTGTTCTACTTGATTGGGGCCGCATTATGCGCATGCCCGAACGCCTTGCTCGTGATCGAAGAGCCGGAAACCCTTCTCCACAACTCCATAAAGAACCAGCTTTGGGACGAGATTGAGGCGATACGTCCGGACTGTACGTTTGTTTATCTCACACATGACATTGATTTCGCCACCTCCCGCTCCGACAGCAAACGGATCTGGATTCGTTCTTACGATGCGGATCATTCCGTATGGGATTACGAGTTGATCGAGAGTAATGAAAGTTTCCCGGAAGAAGTATATATGGAAATACTTGGCAGCCGGAAACCGATCTTGTTTATCGAAGGGACCGACACGAACAGTATCGACAGCAAGCTTTACCCCTTCATATTCCCCGATTATTTGGTGAAACCGATGGGTGGTTGCCAAAAAGTAATCGAGACAACCAAAGCGTTCGGCCAACTGAAAGACTTCCATACATTAGATAGCAAAGGTATCGTAGATCGTGATAGGCGTACGCAAGGAGAAATAAACTATCTACGGGAACAACATATTTATGTACCGGACGTAGCGGAAGTGGAGAACCTATTGATGATAGAGGATGTGATCAAGACGGTCGCCAAACGGTTGATGAAAGATCCGGACGATGTTTTCAAGCAAGTGAAAGAAAATGTAGTACGTCTTTTCCAAAAAGAACTGGATTCGCAAGTAATCCTTCATGCCAAACATCAAGTCCGTAAAAAACTGGAGACTACCGTTGATCGCAAGATAACGACGGTGGAGCAATTAACCGAACATGTAGAGAGTATCCGTCTGAACATCCATGCGGAAGAAATATACAAAAACATAAAAGAAGAGTTCGAGTCTTATATAGAAACGGAGAACTACAAAAGCATCCTCCGTGTTTATAATCAAAAAGGGATGTTACCACAGAGCCGCCTATGCGCGATCTGCGGTATCAGTAACAAAGAGAGTTATTTAAACCTGATTCTCTCCATATTAAAGGAAAACAAGGAGGATGCGGAAGCGATACGAAAGGCTATCAAACATTCATTGGGCACATAAAAAGTTTCTAAAAATGCGGGGAAAGTCCATAAAAAATTGTTCTTTTGCAAACTGTTTTATAACATTAATGGGCCAAAGCCCTATATATTAATTGTCATATGCGTACACCTACACTTCAATATCTTTACTTGCAAAAGCCGGTAACCATGATGGTAGTAATCTGTATTATATCTGTGTTACCTTGGATTGGCCTCGGCGACTTTTCCACCAAAGGGGAACCTCGGGAAGCGGCCGTAGCGATCTCCATGCTCGAGACAGGTAATTGGGTCTTGCCACAATCTTACGCGAACGAGTTCGCTTTTAAGCCACCGATGGCGCATTGGTTAATGGCTGCTTTCTCCTATCCACAGGGATATGTTTCCGAGTTCACTTCCCGCTTGCCATCGGCTTTAGCCTTTATTACCTTGATCGGGTTCGTATTGGTCTTTTTCGGTAAACGAATCGTAAAGTTTCAGGAGGCATTCATAGCGACCCTCCTATTGGTCACCTGCGTAGAGATACATCGGGCGGCCATGACGACTCGGGTGGATATGTTGCTCACTACTTTCATCGTCATAGGGCTTTTCCAGCTATATCGATGGGAAGATAAATTAGAGCTGAAAGGACTTCCCATATTCATACCTTTATTATTAGGATGCGCCGTTCTGACCAAAGGACCGGTAGGCGTAGTATTGCCCCTATTCGTATTCGGCATTTATCTATTAATGTTAGGTCAATACAGTTATCTCACCATATTCAAGACTTTATTATATGCGGGAATTTCCTCTTTATTCCTACCGATGTTGTGGTATACCGCTGCATGGAAGCAGGGTGGAGATGAGTTCCTTAATGTCGTATTAGCGGAGAATTTCGCTCGTTTCTTACACCTAAACACTCCTGAAATTTCCTATGATCTGGGGCATGAGAATGGTGTTTGGTACAATTTCATGACGTTGGCGGCAGGCTTTATACCTTGGACTATTTTCTTTTTCTTCTCTTTATTCGGGCTGAAACTTAGCAAGCCTGAGCAATCTATTAAAGAGATCTTAAAGAATACGTGGAAACGTATCCGCTCCATGGAAAAAGTTCGTTTATTTAGTTTGGTTGCTTTAGTCTGCATCCTTTTCTTCTATTCGATACCTTCCAGTAAACGAAGCGTATATTTAATGCCGGCTTATCCGTTCATTGCCTTGTTCTTGGCTCAGTATGCCTTATATATTACAGAATACCGTACGAAAGTAACTCGGGTATTCGCTGCCTTTTTAGCTTCCCTAGTAAGTGTCGTCATGATAGCGATCTTGCTTACGGTATTCGGTATTATTGATCCTGTTGGTATCGTCGGTCAATATACACAAAACGCATCGACCTTGGACATGGTACAAATGGTATCAAAAGTATTAGTTCACCCCAGTACGCTTACGATCTGTATTATCTTCATAAATCTATTGATATTAGGAACGGTCTATTACCAGATGTTCAAGAAAATAAATATCAAGATTCTCTACGCTACGATAGCCTTGACATTCTCGGTTAATTTATTAATTGATGGTGTCATTATGAGAGGTATTCGTGAAGGGGATTCTTGCCGTGTTTTCGCTGAACGTATCCTGAAAGAATATCCATTGAATAAAAAGAATGTATATGTCGTAAATAACCTTCGGATTTATCGGAATCTGTACGGGTTAAACTTCTATATGGGAAATATCTTCCATGACTTCGATAAAGAAACACCCGCCAAAGGTTATTTCCTGATCGGAGAAAATGAGATGGAAAAGGTACTTTCCACATACGGGGATAAATATACCTTCCGTACACTGACTAAGTCAGATCAAACGTTCAGCGAGCTAAAACAAAAAATCGTGCTTAGCGAGTTCGAGTTGAAATAGAAATGTAATATCTAATAGTATACCATGAATAGTTCCTATATTTCCCCTTTCGCCAAGCCGGTCTACATCATGTTGAAACCGGTTGGTTCTGTTTGTAATTTGGCATGCGAGTATTGTTATTACCTTGAGAAAAGTAAGTTCTATCCGGACGTGAAGAATCACATCATGACGGATCAGATACTCGAGAAGTTCATCAAGGAATACATGGAATGCCAAACCATGCAAGAAGTCTTGTTTACATGGCATGGAGGCGAGACGCTGATGCGACCGATCAGCTTCTATAAAAAAGCCTTGGAGTTGCAGCGTAAGTATGCGGGAGGACGGCAAATAGATAACTGTATCCAAACCAATGGTACCCTATTGAATGATGAGTGGTGCCAATTTTTCAAGGAAAATAATTTCTTGGTGGGTGTATCTATCGATGGCCCGCAAGAGTTCCACGACGAATACCGTAGGAACCGGCAGGGACTCCCCTCTTTCTATAAGGTGATGAAGGGAATCGAGTTGCTGAAAAAACATGGGGTAGAATATAACGCCATGGCCGTCGTGAATGATTATAACGTGGATTATCCGCTGGAATTCTATAATTTCTTCAAGGAACTGGATTGCCGTTTCATCCAATTCGCCCCGATCGTGGAGCGTATCGGCCGGCACAAGGAAGGTACCAAGCTATCTTCTCCCGAGGAACAAGACGCTGCGATCGAGCTAGCTCCGTTCTCGGTAGATAGCGAGAAATGGGGGGATTTCCTTTGCGCCTTGTTCGACGAGTGGCTGAAAGAGGATGTCGGCAAGTTCTACATCCAATTATTCGATTCCACCTTGGCCAACTGGGTAGGCGAGCAACCCGGGGTCTGCTCCTTGGCCCGCCATTGCGGTCACGCCGGGGTAATGGAGTTCAATGGCGACGTATATGCTTGCGACCATTTCGTATTCCCGGAATACAAACTCGGGAATATCCAAACAAAGACATTAACGGAGATGATGTACAGTCCGGTACAACAAAAGTTTGGAACGGATAAAGAAGATAAGCTCCCTACGCAATGCAAGGAATGCGAATATCTTTTCGCTTGCCATGGGGAATGCCCGAAAAACCGGTTCCTCCATACGCCGAATGGAGAACCGGGACTAAATTATCTATGTAAGGGATACAAGAAATTCTTCAAGCACGTAGCTCCTTACATGGATTTTATGAAAAAAGAGTTATTGAATCAACGTCCACCCGCAAACGTGATGGATTGGGCTAAACAACAACAACATGAATATTAACAGACGTGATTTCATTAAAACAGGAAGTATGGTTATGCTTGGAACATTAGCGGCTCCTTCCCTACTAGGAAGTTGCACCGGTAGTGAGAGTGATAAAGCAGCCGGTATTTCATTCGCCATGAATTATTTCAAGGTGAGTGAGGGGGATTTGAGGAAAGTATTGGCAGCAGCCTTGGAGAAAGGCGGGGATTATGCCGATTTGTTTTTTGAGCATTCATACAGGAACAACGTGGGGTTGCAGGATGGTGCCGTAAACCGTGCCTCATCTAACATCGATTTTGGGATGGGCGTACGTGTTTTGTCCGGCGACCAAACGGGATATGCCTACGTGGAGAACGTCAGCTTGGACGAGATGCTGAAGGCGGCTCGTACGGCCGCACGGATCGCCACCGGATCAGCGAATACCGCTCCTATCAACTTAACGGAAGAAAAGCATACGAACAATTTCTATAGCGTACAAACACCTTGGGACGAGATAGCCATTAATGACAAGATGCCTTTCTTGCAGAAACTGAACGATCAGATCTTCGCCAAGGACAAGCGGGTCACCAAGGTGATGGCCTCTTTGGGAGACACGACCTCTCATATCTTATTCTGTAACTCGGAAGGGCAGATTTATTACGATTATCGCCCGATGAGTGCTTTGAGTGCCGTCTGTATTATGGAGGATAACGGGAAGATCGAGAACTCGTACGCCGCACGGGCTTTCCGCATGGGAGCGGAATTCCTAACGGACGACCTGATCGACGAGCTTGCCCAAGAGGCGGTGGATAAGACCTCTATCTTATTTCAGGCGATCAAGCCTAAAGGCGGGGAAATGCCCGTTGTCATGGGTGCCGGTGGCTCTGGCATCTTATTGCACGAGGCGATCGGCCATGCTTTCGAGGCAGATTTCAACCGTAAGAACACCTCTATTTTCTCTGATCAACTGAACAAGAAAGTTTGCAACGAGCATATCAACGTGGTGGACGACGGCACGATTCCTTTCAACCGGGGCTCGGTCAATATCGATGACGAGGGTGTGGACGGACAAAAAACCTATATCGTACGGGAGGGAGTCTTGACCAGTTATCTGCACGATCGTATCAGCGCGAAACATTACGGCATCCCCTCTACGGGCAATGGCCGCCGGGAGTCTTTTCGTCAGATGCCTATCCCCCGTATGCGTGCCACTTATATGGAAGCGGGCAACGTGACGGAAGAGGAGATCATCTCTACCGTAAAGAAAGGTATCTATGCCGCCAACTTCACGAACGGGCAGGTACAGATCGGCGCAGGCGATTTTACCTTCTTCGTGAAGGATGGTTACTTGATCGAGAACGGCAAGCTTACCCAACCTATCAAGGATATCAATATCATCGGTAACGGCCCGAAAGCGTTGGCGGATATCACGATGGTGGGTAATAATTATAAAATGGATAACGGCACATGGACCTGCGGTAAGGATGGACAGTCTTGCCCGGTAACCTGCGGTATGCCGTCGGCCTTAGTCAGCAAACTTACAGTAGGAGGAGAAAACTAATATGATAACAAACGAAAATAAGAAATTGGCTCAATGGGCCATGGAATATGCCTTGAAGAATGGTTGCCAATCTTCACGTGTCACGCTTTACAATGGTTCCAGCAGTTCGTTTGAGATACGGGATATGAAAATAGACCGTCTGCAACAGGCATCCGAGAACAGCATGGTGGTTCATTTGTTCGTGGACGGCCGTTACGGCTCCTACTCTACCAATCGCTTGGATAAGAAAGAGCTGGAGAAGTTCATCAAGGATGGTATCGCCGCCACTCGTTTCCTCGCCGAGGACAAGGCTCGCACGCTGCCGGACGCTTCCTTGTATTATAAAGGTGGGGCGGCGGACTTGCGATTGGTCGACCCGAATTTCGACTCCGTGCAACCGGACGACAAGGTAGCGTTGGCCATGAGCGTCTGTGAGGAGATCATGGGCAAGGACGACCGGATCATCTCCGCCAACGCTTCCTACAGCGACGAGAAGGACTTTAAGTACATGGTAGCCAGCAACGGTTTCGAAGGCGAGGCTTCTGGTTCCTCTTATGGCTTGGTGGGGAGTGTCAGCATCCGTGGGGAGGGTGACGCCCGTCCCGAGTCTTATTGGTACGACTCTTCCTTGTATTATGACGAGCTGGTGAAGACCGGTATCGGTACGAAAGCGCTGGAACGGGTGCTTCGAAAACTGGGACAGCGGAAAGTGGCGTCCGGTAAATATACCATGATCGTGGATAACATGAACTCCAGTCGTCTGCTTTCTCCAGTAATCGGAGCCATTTACGGTTCCTCCATCCAGCAAAAGAACTCTTTCTTGTTGGATAAGATCGACCAAAAGGTAGCGAGCGACAAGATGACCTTGATAGATGAGCCTCATTTGGTAAAGGCTTCCGGCGCACGTTATTTCGATAGCGAGGGTGTTGCCACGAAACGTCTTCCGGTATTCGAGCAGGGTATATTGAAAACGTATTATATCGATACGTATTCCGCCAACAAGATGGGCATGGAACAAACGATCGGCTCTCCCTCGATTCTTACCATGCGGAATGGTGATAAGGATCTGGACGGATTGATCGCCTCTATCGACAAAGGTATATTGGTGACCGGCTTCAACGGTGGAAACTGCAATAGCACGACCGGCGATTTCTCGTATGGCGTGGAAGGTTTCTTGATCGAGAGAGGCAAGCTATCCCAACCGATCTCCGAGATGAACGCCACGGGTAATATGCTCTCCCTATGGAGTAACCTAGCGGAAGTCGGAAACGACCCCCGCCTATCCTCCAGCTGGCGAATCCCTTCCTTGCTTTTCAATGGGGTTGATTTTAGCGGATTATAAATACGAGAAACAACATACGGAAGAACAAGAATAAAAGAAGCCGGAACCGCTAAACACAGTTCCGGCTTCTTTGTTTTTCCTTACACCAAATTATAGATCGCTATAAAATGGCAAACCGTTCCCCCGAGAACGAATAAATGCCATGCGGAATGCATATATTTATATTTATCCAGAAAGAAGAAAATCGTTCCTAAGGAATAGAACAAGCCTCCTCCGATCAGCCAATATAAGACATACATCGAATCCGTACGCTGGAAAACATCGATCAAAGGTTTGAAAGCGATAATCACCACCCAACTCATCAGCAGATAACAAACCGTTTTCAGATTATCCTTTTTCTTCATCCGACGGAAACTAAACCATACGCCGATAACCGCGGCCAGCCAAACCGTAATAAATAATCCCCAGCCCCAGAAACCCTCGTCGCGGAGAGCCACCAAGGTAAATGGCGTATAAGTACCCGCGATATGCAAATAAATAGCGCTATGATCCCAACGGCGCAACTGGCATTTTCGCTTGGGATCGGAAGCGGCGTGGTAAAAGGTAGATGTCACATACGAGGAAGTCATGCACAACGCATAAACGGCGAAACTACCGATCACCCACGGATCACCTGTACGAATCCCGGCGATCATCAAGACGATAATCGCCGTTAAGCCGAACAACATGCCCGCGCCATGCGTAAGCACATTCGCTACTTCCTCACCATGAGTCTGTCTTTGTTTTCTCATCCATCCGATCGCTACGACTACAAGGCGCTAGCCTTGAAACCGGCCTCCGATACGGCTGAAAGAATGGTCTCCGCCGGAAGATCGGTTGTTATAGTCAATGTTTTATCCGGGGATTTCAAGTCGATCGACCATGCGTCCTCTTTTACTAATTTATTCAACTTAGTGCCGATAGCCGCCACGCATCCGCCACATTTAGCGTTTGTCTTAAATTTTAATGTTGCCATATCTCTATTTGTTATTTAAAGTTTACTCCATTTCAACCGTAAGCTGTTTAATACCACCGACACGGAACTGAAAGCCATCGCGGCGCTCGCCAACATCGGGTTCAGTAACAGTCCGTTCACCGGGAATAAGACACCCGCCGCCAATGGGATTCCGATCAAGTTATAGATAAATGCCCAGAATAAATTCTGATGGATCGAGCGAACCGTACGTTTCGACAGGCGGATCGCATCCGGCAATAACATCAAATCCGAGGTAATCAACGTGACCATCGCCACATCCATGGCGATATCCGTTCCCTTACCCATCGCAATGCTCACATCCGCACGGGCCAAGGCTTGCGAGTCGTTGATACCATCCCCCACCATAGCCACTTTCCTTCCGGCGGCTTGCAAGGAACGGATATACTCCTCCTTATCGCTCGGCAAGACATCTGCCTTATAATGACGGATATCCAGCATGGCCGCAACGGTCTCGGCGGTCCGTTTTCCATCGCCGGTCAATAAATGAACCTCGATACCCATTTCTTTCAAGGCCTCTACCGCCTCTCCCGACGTAGGTTTCAACCGATCCGAAATAGCCATGACCGCAAGCAATTCCGATTCCCAACCGTAATAAACGATACTCTTGCCATCCTCTTCCCACCGGATGATTTCCCGCCCAGCCTCGGGCGGAACCATCGCCTTGAAGGTTTCCAAAAAGCCTTTGCTTCCTACCCAATACGTCACGCCATGTACCTGCATTTGGATACCACGCCCCGTTACGCTCTCGAAACTATCAGCGTCGATCTCCGTGGCCTCCGTTCCTTTCAACCATGAGAGGATAGCGGACGCCAAAGGATGCTCAGACTTCATCTCGGCGGTATAAAGGATATCCAGCATATCCCGGCTCGCCTCCGATACCCAGAAAGAGTCGGTCACCTCGGGCACGCCCTCGGTCAAGGTCCCGGTCTTATCCAGCACGACGGTATCCACCTTACAAAGGTTTTCCAAGGCAAAAGCGTCTTTGATCAATATATGATGCTCGGCGCCTTTACCCATCCCGACCATCAAGGCAGTTGGCGTAGCAAGTCCCAACGCACATGGGCAAGCGATCACCAATACCGATACCGCCGATAAGAGAGCGTACGAGAAGTACCCGCTTCCTCCTACTACCAGCCAGACGATAAAAGTAAGTATCGCCAATCCGACAACGATCGGTACAAATATACCACTTATTTTATCAACGATACGCTGCACGGGCGCCTTACTTCCTTGAGCGGCTTGTACCATCTGTACGATTTGCGATAATACGGTAGCGCTCCCCACCCCGGTCGCCTCCATCAAGAAAGCGCCCTTTTGATTGATCGTCCCGGCCAAGACCCGGTCGCCTTGTGATTTCACGACAGGGATCGGCTCGCCACTCAACATGCTCTCATCCACGGAAGAGGAACCTTGAGACACCGTGCCGTCCACCGGGATCTTCTCACCGGGACGGACACTGACAAGATCTCCCATTCGCAAGAACGAGATAGAGACCTCTTCCTCCTGACCATCTCGCACACGACGGGCGGTTTTAGGCTGCAATCCCATCAAGCTCTTGATAGCGGAAGAAGTGCTGTTCTTCGCCCGCTCCTCCAGAAGTTTACCCAACAGAACGAACGCTATGATCACGCCGGATGCCTCATAATAAACATGCGGCTCCAATCCTTTCTCATACCAGAACTGCGGATATACGGTATTGAAGAAACTGAACAGGAAAGCGATCGAGGTACTCAACGCCACCAATGTATCCATATTGGCGCTACCGTGCAACGCATGGCGCACGCCGTTCACGTAGAACGACCGCCCGAACACGATCATAATCACCAAGGCCAGCGCCATCATGATCCAGTTACCGCCGGGCGTATGCATAAACACCATTCCCAGCAGGGCCAGCGGAATGGAAAGTACCCACGCCCCGATCGTATTCCGGCGTAGCTTCCGGTAATGCTCTCGTGCCATCTCTTCCTGTACCGCCGTCGGATCCTCTACCTCCACGACCAAATCGTATCCGGCCTCCTGCACGGCCTCTCTCATTTTCTGAGGAGTAATCAAGGATGGATGGTATTTGACGGAAAGCGTATTCGCCGCGAAATTCACCGATGCCTCCTCCACGCCGGGAAGTCCCTTCATCGTATTCTCTACGTTATTGGCACATACGGCACAACTCATCTCGAGAACCGGTAGTATAATTGTCTCCAAATCTTTCATAGATCGTATCACCTGTTTAGTTATATATAAATGAATAACAAAGATACGATAAATATGATTGCAACCAGATTGCAAACTTTACGAAACAGTATTTACGTACGTTAAGAAACCTAGGAACTTAATAGATTTATTTGAGAAATATGACTATTATTTAACAGGGAAATACCCGACATTTGTAACGATTTTCAAACCAATTACTAAAACTTAATAACAATATGATTCTAGACTCACTTGAGAACTCTAAGCGGATCGAATGTATCCATCCGCTGTTTAAGCAGGCTTTTGACTATGTTAAGTCTACTGATTTTTCAAAAATGGAAGATGGTAAATACGATATAGCGGACGCTGGTTTCACGGTTAGCATCGCCAGCCTCTTCGGAAAGGAGAAGTCGGAAGCGGCCATCGAGACCCACAAGAAATTTATCGATATCCAATTCCCCTTATTGGGCGTAGAGAAAATCGGATGGAAACCGGGAGATCAATTACTAGAGGAGTCCGTTCCATACAACGAGGAGCAAGATATCGCCTTTTATATCGACAAACCTACCGCCTATACGAAAATCTATCCCGGACAATTCGCCATTTATTTCCCGGAAGACGGGCACGCCCCGGGTATCGGCCAAGGGAATATCCGGAAGGTGGTTATCAAGATCCCGGTCCAATAGTATCGAATACCCTATTTGTTCCGCAAGAATAACCAGCTGAATACTTATATATTCTATATCGGATCTACTTCTATTCTACAAACCACGGCGTGGTCTTTGTAAACCACGCCATGATCTGTAAAGACCACGCCGTGGTTTATAGGATTCACGACGAGAATCAAGGAATAGATACAGATACGATTATCTTTATTCATAAGAAGATTTCCCTATTCAACCGTATATTCGCATATATGCGTTTGTAATACTTTATTCACCTCAAATCCACTTAAATCTCGTAAATTCTTGTTACCTTTGATGCCCGGTACAAAATAAAAGTAATACAAAGGAAGATGATTTCAGAAGAATTGAAGAACGACCTAAAGATAAAATGGGATCGGATGAGAGATGGTATGGCAAAAATGGGTATGGATGCCTGTTTGCTTACCGTAGATGTAAATCTTTATTATACGACAGGACAAATCTATAGTGGTTATTTTTATTTGCCGGTAGACGGTGAGCCGTGGTTCTTGATCAAGCGACCGAACGGGCTTTCAGGACATCAAGTGGAATACATCCGTAAGCCGGAAGACATCCCACCCTTATTTGCGGAACGAGGAATTAAGATGCCGAAAAGACTCTTATTAGAGGCAGATGAGTTAACTTATAATGAATATATCCGTTTACAAAAGGTATTCCAACCGGAGGAGGCCGGTAACGCCACCGCTTTCATGCGAAACCTTCGCCGGGTAAAAACCCCTTGGGAGATCGGGCAATTCCGTATCGCCGCCCGCAAGCACGAGGCTACTTATAGCGAGATCCCGGAATGCTTCCGTCCCGGTATGACAGACTTGGAGTTTCAGTACGAGATCGAGAAACGTATGCGCAAGAACGGCTCGATCGGTCTTTTCCGTGCTTTCGGAGCCAATATGGATATCTATATGGGTAGTATTCTCGCCGGGGAAAACGCCGAGACCCCATCCCCTTTTGATTTCGCTTTGGGCGGAGGCGGCATAGACGCTTCTTGTCCGCTAGGCGCTAACGGTACTTTATTAAAAGAAGGTACCGCTATCATGGTGGATATGGCCGGCAATTATACGGCTTATATGACGGACATGACCCGTGTCTTCTCCGTAGGCCGCCTGACGGAGGAAGCATATCGGGCGCATCAAGTGGCCCTTACGATACAACAGGAGGTGGAAAACGCTACCCGACCGGGAACCGCTTGTTCGGATTTATATAATATAGCGGCGAATATCGCTAAGAAAGAAGGTCTTTCGGCTAACTTTATGGGAACCGAGCAACAGGCTAAATTCGTAGGACATGGCATCGGTATACAGATCAATGAGCTACCTGTGCTTACCCCTCGCTCAAAAGAGGAGCTTTTACCGAATATGGTGTTCGCCTTGGAGCCCAAATTCGTGATCCCGGGTGTCGGTGCCGTGGGTATCGAGAACAGTTTCCTTGTAACGGAGACGGGCGTGGAGAAGTTGACACGGTTCAACGAGGAGATCATCCCACTTGGAAATTAAGATTTAATAGAAGAATTTGTTATACATTATTAAATTAAAGCACATGAAAAAAACATTAGCTTTTCTACTTTTGCTGGCTATTATCATTATGCCGGCCAATGCCGTGGAAAAGGAGAACGTGAAGCCTGTCAAGAACGTGATTCTCTTAATCCCGGACGGAACCTCATTGGCGACTATCTCTATCGCCCGTTGGTTGCAATGGTACCAAGATCCCAGCAAACCGAAATTGAACATCGACCCGTATTTGTGCGGAACGGTGCGTACGCATTCTTCTAACGCCCCTATCGGCGACTCCGCTCCTACTACATCATGCTACATGACCGGACAGCCGAGCCGTACGGGTTATGTATCCACTTACCCGGAGAACGACGGTGATAACGATATCTACCCGACCGACCCGGCCCGTGCCTTCCAACCGCTTACCACCGTATTGGAGGCTGGAAAGATGTTGCAGGGCAAAGCCACGGGATTGGTTTTCACTTGCGAATTCCCGCACGCTACCCCGGCGGACTGCTCCGCTCATAGCTACAACCGTGGTAAATACGACTGGATCGCTCCGCAGATGGTTCATAATGATATCGATGTCGTTATCGGTGGTGGAGTTTCTATCCTTACAAAGGATATGGAAGATTATCTATTGGCGAACGGATACAATGTTTATAAAAATGACTTGAAAGGTATGCGTGCCGATAATAATCAGAAGATGTGGGCTTTATATGGCAACAAGGAAATGGCTTACGATATCGACCGCAATCCGGAAGAGCAACCTTCTATCGAGGAAATGACTCGTAAGGCGATCGACAAATTATCCAAGAACCCGAATGGTTTCTTCTTAATGGTAGAAGGCAGTAAGGTAGACTGGGCCGCTCATGGCAATGACCCGGTAGGTATGGCTACCGATTTCTTGGCATTCGATCGTGCCTGCGGTGCCGCATTGGAGTTCGCACGCAATAACGGCGAGACTGCCGTTGTCATCGTACCCGACCACGGAAACAGCGGTATCAGCTTAGGTAGAAGAGATTGTAAAGGTTACGATAAATTGACGAAAGACCAATTGTTCCACCAATTCTCCCTGTATAAATTGACCGCCGAGGGTTTCGCCAACAAGGTAAACAGCGTTCCTAACTCAGAAGTGCAAAACGTATTCCGCACCTACGCCGGCTTCGAGCTGACTCCGGAAGAGATGAACGCGTTAAACAATTGCAAGGATTATAAGAATAGCCCGATACCGGAAGACCAACGCAAACCGGAAGATAATTCCTCCATGTACAGTGGCTCGTTAACCGGATTGATGGCGCATATCATCACTTCCCGCACTTGCTTCGGTTTCACGACCGGCGGCCATACGGGCGAGGAAGTATTCCTAGCCGCTTACCATCCGCAAGGAACCTTACCCCTAGGTATGAATACGAACATCGAGCTGAATGAGTACTTATGCAATTTGTTCGGATTGACACACGAAAACTTGGAAGATCTTACAAACAAGAACTTCGCACGCCACACGGACGTATTCGAGGATTACACTTGCGAGATCGTCCCTGCCGCCGACGAGAAAGGTTCTCCAACCTTGATCGTTAAGAACAAGAAAGATAAGAAAAAACAGCTAACGATCACCCCGTTCTCCAATATCGTGAAGTCCGGGAAGAAAGGCCAAGATGAGATACGGTTAAACTCTGTCGTCGTTTATGTCGATAAAAATAACACGTTCTATCTTCCGGCAAGTCTAGTTGATTTCTTAAAATAAACACCTAACGGAATAGCAAATTTGAGTAAAGCGTAGCGAACAGACTGAAAAAGCGTTCGTTACGCTATATTTTTCTCTTGTTCAAAAGCCAAGAAGAGACAGAATATGGACAAACGCAGCAAAAGTTCAGTTACTTTATCATTACCCGTGCGATGATGCAAATTTCTTGCGAAACCTAAATTTTGCATCGTTTGGCGTTATGTGTCGTATCTGTCGGTAACTCACTATGAATTAATTTTGTAACCAAAAAAAAGTGAGTTATGAGAAGTACATTTAAGGTATTGTTCTACGTGAAGAAAGGCAGTGAGAAACCCAACGGCAACCTGCCTTTGATGTGTCGCATTACGGTGGACGGAGAGATTAAGCAGTTCAGTTGCAAGATGGATGTTCCCTTGCGCCTGTGGGACGTGAAGAACAACCGTGCTTCGGGTAAGAGTGCCGAAGCGCAAAGAATCAACCGTGCCGTTGACAAAATCAGAGTGGAGATAAACCGCCGTTATCAAGAGTTGATGCAGACGGACGGTTATGTCACTGCTGCCAAGTTGAAAGATGCCTATCTCGGCATCGGTATCAAACAGGAAACCTTGCTAAAACTGTTTGAACAACACAACAGCGAATTTGCCAAGAAAGTGGGACACAGCAGGGCAAAAGGAACATTCCGACGTTATGTTACCGTCTGCAAGCACATCCGTGAGTTCCTACCCCATACCTACAAGCGTGAAGATATTCCGTTAAAAGAGTTGAACCTCTCGTTCATCAACGACTTCGAGTATTTCCTGCGTACTGAGAAAAAATGCCGCACCAATACCATTTGGGGCTACATGATTGTGCTGAAACACATTATTTCCATAGCGAGGAATGACGGTCGTCTGCCGTTCAATCCCTTTGCAGGGTACATCAACTCTCCCGAAAGCGTGGACAGAGGGTATATTACGAGAGAGGAGATACACACAATGATGAACACCGATATGCCCGACAAGACACACGAGCTTGTCAGGGATTTATTTCTGTTCTCCACCTTTACAGGTTTGGCATATTCCGATGTCAAGAACCTTACGGAAGACAACCTGCAAACATTCTTTGACGGAAATCTGTGGATTATCACCCGAAGAAAGAAAACTAACACGGAATCCAATATCCGATTGTTGGATGTTCCCCGAAAGATAATAGAGAAGTACAGGGGTATGACAAGAGATAATAAAGTATTCCCCATGCCGAGTAACACGACTTGCAACAAGAAGCTGAAAGCCATTGCCAAGTTGTGCGGTATAAAAGTCCACTTGACCTATCATGTAGCAAGACATTCGGCAGCGACCACTGTGCTGTTATCCAACGGAGTACCCATTGAAACCGTCAGCCGACTTTTGGGACATACCAACATAAAAACGACCCAAATTTACGCAAAAATCACAGCCCAAAAGATTAGTCAGGATATGGAAACATTGTCGCACAAACTGGAGGATATGGAAAAGAACATTTGCAATGCCATTCAGTAACCCTTAAATCAAACGATAATGAAAGAGGAAAGAAACATCATAACAATGAACGAGTTCGGCAATGTAGTTATGCCGAAAGATATACAGGCAACCGCCATGAGTGAGTGGGAGCTTTGCGAGTTGTTCAATGTAACCGCCCCGACTATCAGGGCAGGGATAAAGACACTCTGCAAGAACGGCATTCTGAATGAGTGTGAGATAAGGCATACCATCCGACTGTCCGACAAGTGCAGCATGGAGGTTTACAGCCTTGAAACGATAATCGCCCTTGCGTTCCGTATCGGCACATACAGTGCGAAGCAGGTGCGCAATGCCGTTCTTGAAAGACTGTACTTGCGAAAAGAGAAAACAAGCATCTTCTTTTCGCTGAACACCAACGGCATAGCCAAAGCCGAATACTTCTCGTAGCTGAATTGGTTGCACGACTGACGGAATCCATTCATTCAGTCACGAATAGAGTAATCAAGCCAGCGTGTCAGCATATAATCTGACCGACATATCAACAGGAACTCCAATTTTTTCTCCCGAAAAGCGTAATCCCCACATTCGTTTTTTGGGAGTTTTTTCGTCTGTCCTGCCCGACTTCCGTTCCAAACCATTGAAAGTTTTTTCTTCGGGGGCTATTTGTCACCGTTCTGCCGCGTTTTGCGTAACAACTTATCCGATAAATGCTTATACTTTTGTAGCTGGTATTTTTCAAACTTAAAACCATTTGATTATGTCAGCTAACAAACAACAAGACAGCCACAGACCGCCATCGGATGGTGGCATGGCAAAGGAGGAATTCATCCGAGTGGGGACTACGCTTTACAAGATTGTGGAGCAGCCCAAACTGAACGGAGGGTATGTAAGGAAACGCATAGCATGGAACAACGAAACCCTGCGCCAAGACTACGGCAAGGACTACATCGGCAGCGTTCCCAAGTATGACGGCTTCTGCACCGTACCCGAACACATCGGCTACCATCCCGTGGTCGGCAAGTTCCTTAACCTCTATGAACCGATAGACCACCAACCTAAAGAGGGCGATTTCTCGCATATCCAATCTTTGGTAGGTCACATCTTCGGGGAGCAATACGAGTTGGGCATGGACTACCTACAACTGCTCTACTTGTACCCCATTCAAAAGCTGCCTATCCTGCTGTTGGTATCAGAGGAACGCAACACAGGCAAAAGCACATTTCTGAATTTTCTAAAACTCCTATTTCAGAACAATGTAACCTTTAACACCAACGAGGATTTCCGTAGCCAATTCAATTCCGACTGGGCCGGCAAACTGCTTATCGTGGTGGACGAGGTGCTGCTCAACCGTAGGGAGGACAGCGAGCGGTTGAAGAACCTAAGCACCACACTTTCCTACAAGGTGGAAGCCAAAGGCAAAGACCGTGACGAGATAGCGTTTTTCGCCAAGTTCGTGCTATGCTCCAACAACGAGTACTTGCCTGTAATCATTGATGCAGGGGAAACACGCTATTGGGTACGCAAGATAGACCGCTTGCAGTCTGATGATACCGACTTCCTGCAAAAGCTGAAAGCGGAGATACCCGCCTTTCTTCATTTCCTGCAACACAGAACACTATCCACCGAAAAGGAAAGCCGTATGTGGTTTGCTCCATCGCTGTTGCATACCGAAGCCTTGCAGAAGATAATCCGCAGCAACCGTAACCGACTGGAGATAGAGATGCACGAGCTGATACTTGACATCATGGATAGTGTCGGCACGGACACATTCTCGTTCTGCTACAACGACATTCTTCTGTTGCTGGTACACTCGCAGGTAAAAGTGGAGAAGCACCAAGTCCGAAAGGTGTTGCAGGAGTGTTGGAAACTTACGCCTGCACCCAACGGACTGACCTATACCACCTACCAATTCAACTACAATCGGGAGTGTCGGTATGAGCCTGTAAAACGGGTCGGTCGTTTCTATTCTGTCACGAGGGAACAACTTGAATCCCTGTAATATCATTCTTTTTTTTGTTGAATTGATGAATAAGGATATAACTATGCTGACAATAAACAATATACACTCTCAACAAAATCTCAACAATCGAAAAGAGAAGTTGAGAGAGGAACAGCACCCGATTGTTGATTTCTCTTTTGGCGAGTGGTTTGTTGAGAAGATGTTGAGCAAATATCTTTCTGTAAATAAATGTGTTATATAAGCCATTCAACAAATCAACGTTTTTACAATCATCATCAAATCTATAGAATATCATGAACATACAAGAAGTTAAACAAATCAGAATCGCAGACTATCTGCAAAGTTTGGGTTACACGCCCGTCAAGCAACAGGGCAGCAGCTTTTGGTACAAATCACCGCTGAGAGAGGAAACGGACGCATCTTTCAAGGTAAACACAGAACTCAACAAATGGTACGATTTTGGACTTGGCAAGGGCGGTAACATCATCGCATTGGCAGCGGAACTCTACCATACGGAAGATGTAACCTGCCTGTTGAAGCGCATAGAGGAACGGACACCATACATCCGCCCTGCATCGTTTTCTTTTGGCAAGCAGCAATCCGACAACCGCACTTATCGGGTATTAAGAGTTGGCGAGCTGTCATCACCTGCGCTCATTGCCTATCTGCAAGAAAGGGGGATAGACATTGAACTCGCCAAAAGGGAGTGTAAGGAACTGCGGTTTGAGAATGCCGACAAACCCTATTTCGCCATCGGCTTCCCGAATATGGCAAGAGGGTATGAAGTGCGTAATAGATACTTCAAGGGATGTGTCGCCCCGAAGGACATCACCCATATCCGACAGCAAAAAGAGCCACGAACCGTCTGTTATCTTTTCGAGGGCTTCATGGATTATCTCTCGTTCCTGACCATCCGAGTAAAGAACAATCCGCAACACCCACGATTGAATGCACAGGATTACGTCATTCTCAACTCCGTTTCCAACCTCTCGAAAGCGGAAAGCATATTGGCAACCTATACCCGAATCGGCTGTTTCCTTGACAATGACACAGCAGGACGGAACGCATACGCCAACCTGCAACGGATGTTGGGTGACCGCTTGCAGGATATGTCGGTTCACTATGCAGGGTATAATGACTTGAACGAGTACCTGTGCAAAAAACTCTTGTCCCAATCGACAGAGCCGATAAAGGAGGAGAAGCAAGTACAATCCGCAAGGCGGATGATGCAGCCACCGAAAAAGAAAGGGCTGAAAATATAGAGGGGAACAGGTTCGCTTTCCCAAGGGTATTTAGACAGAAATACCATAGCTCAATAGGGCGTTTTCTTCACGCATTACACGGTAATGCTAAAAACTCCCTATCGAGCCAAAGGGAAATCCCTTTGGAAACCCTGAGAGCCAATGCCACAGGCAGAGAATACACTCATAACAATAACCGTAAAAATCAAACTACATGGGATATTTTTCATTGGACATAAAGAAAGCAAAAGGTTCATCGGACACCGTACAATCCGACCATATAGAGAGAAGAATCATACCTAAAAACGCAGACCCGACAAGAACGCATCTGAACAGGGTACTTATAGAATACCCCGATGGCGTTCATGGCAGGGATGAAGCGATTGCCCACAGGCTGAACACGGCAGGCATCAAGCGGAAGATTACACATGACCAAGTCCGTGTAGTCCGAGTGGTTCTGTCGGGAACACATGAGGACATGATGGACATACAGGAAAACGGAAGACTTGACGAATGGTGCAGCGACAGCATCCAATGGCTGCAAGCCACATTCGGCAGGGAGAACGTGGTTGCCGCCCATCTTCACATGGACGAGAAGACACCGCATATCCATGCAGCCATTGTTCCCATCGTGACAGGTGAAAGGCGCAAAGCCAAGAAAGAGCAGGAAGACGGCAAACGGAAGTATCACAAGAAAGCAAATACCGTCCGTTTGTGTGCCGATGACCTGTTCAACCGTCAGACCTTGATTGCGTACCACGACAATTATGCAAGGGTTATGGCTAAATACGGATTACAGCGAGGTGTGCGAGGTTCCGAAGCACGGCACACCACCACGACACAGTATTATCGGGACATACAGAAAAAGAACGCTGCCCTTGATGCAGAAAACAAGCGGTTACAGGAGCAGAAAACCGAAACCGAACAGGAACTCAGACAAGCCAAGAAAGAGGTACAGACCGAGAAACTGAAAGGTGCAGCCACCACCGCAGCGACCAACATAGCTGAAAGTGTCGGTTCTCTTTTCGGGAGCAACAAGGTCAAGACTTTGGAAAGGGAGAACACCGCCCTGTATCGGGAAGTTGCCACCCATGAGGAAACCATTGAGATACTGCAAAACCGCATACACACGATGCAAACCGAGCACAACCGCCAGTTGTTGGAAATACAGCAGAATCACCGTAAGGAGATGGCGGAAAAAAGTGTCAGACACAAAGATGAAGTATCAGGTTTGAAACGCATTATCGAAAAGCTGTGTGCATGGTTTCCTATGGCAAAGGAAATTATGAGAATAGAGAGCCTGTGCCGCCTTGTCGGGTTCAATGAAAGGCAGACCACGACATTGACTTATGGTAAGCCTTTGATATACGAGGGCAAACTTTATTCGGAGGAACATAATCGGAGTTTTACGACAGAAAGAGCAGGCTTTCAAGTGGTGAAAGACCCTGCGGACAAGTCTAAACTGACACTCGTAATCAACCGCCAGCCCATAGGCGAATGGTTCAGGGAACAGTTCGACAGGCTACGGCAGAGCATACGACAGCCAATTCAACCACAAAGGAAAAGTAGAGGAATTACATAAGTAGTTAAAACAGATTGCAATAAGCCTCCGATAATCGTATTTCCCTATCAGAGGCTTATTGCTGTTTAGATTTAGTTACGTTTCATAAATCATGATTTTTGTTTTTGATTGTCGACCTTTCTAAGTTGTGGAAGACATAAGGCTATTATAGCGAGAAGCAGAATAGCCATACCTGAGAACAAAAACCAACGGTTTACCCCGATTTGGTCTGCAAATGCACCCGACACTACCAACCCAAGCGGCATGGCAAACGACATGATGCTGCCAAGAAGTCCGAAAACACGCCCTAAATACTCGGGTTGTATCTGTTCTTGAAATAGCGCGGTCTGTACTCCATTATAGAATGGGGCAGAAAAGCCCATCAACGTACAACATATCGCAAATATCATAAAACCATTGGTTGGTAGCAAGCCGGAAACAGTCAATGACACTCCCATAAGAAAGATAGAGCCGATGATATTTGCCATGCGCTTTTTGAAACCTCCCCATGCGCCCAATAGAAGTCCGCCCAACAACATACCAACTGCAAAAACAATTTCCACCACGGAAGCATGCAAGGTACTTCCCTCGAAATAATTCATACTCATCAGCGGAAATAGCGCATTGATTGGCATATAAATGAACATATTGATTGCTCCTATCCAAAGCAATGTGAAAAGAGCTTTATTTTGTCGTATTGCGTTATAGCCAATGCGCAGTTCGGTGAAAAAGTTTTCTTGCTGCAGCGCTTCAATCGGTTGTTTTGGGATGTGAACCATTGCAACAGTGATACAGGCAATTATTGCTCCGAATACGTCAAGGGCAACCGCAGAATTCAACCCCCATTTTGCATAGAGAAAAGCGGCAATTGCCGGACTTAGGATGAAACTTGCCGATTGGATGGACTGGGTGTAGCCGGCACATTTGACTAACTGTTCTTCAGGCACTAAAAGAGGTGTTACCGCACTTAACGCAGGGGAATGGAATGCAGTGCCAACGCTTCTAATGAAGAGGATGAGCATTACTATCCATACAGGTAGTTCCGCTGACAGGGAAATTACGGTAAGTACCAGTCCAGCACAAGCTATGATGACATCTGCACCAATCATGACCATTTTCCGGTTCCAGCGGTCAACAAGTACTCCGATTGCAGAACCTAAAACCGCTTGAGGTAGAAACCCAACCAAGGTCGCCATTGACAACACCATCGCAGACCCTGTTGTATTTGTCAGATGCCAGATGATGGCCATTTGAAGAACCCCACTTGTTATCAGGGACACAGCTTGCCCCGCCCATATTGTATAGAAATCTTGTTTCCAATTTCTGATTTTTTCCATTTGAATTTTTCCTTTTATCTTTTGAATGTTTCTTGATTTTATAGCACAAAAAATCTCTCGACAAGCCTGAAATAGCATGCCGGATTACAAAGACAATGACATTCAAATCGAATTAATTAGATTTGAATGTGGAAAAATTACCAAGGTTTATGATATGCAATATTAACGGTGTTTTTACCTGTTAATATTGTACAATTGTTCATAATCATATTGAAAACCACTATATATGTTGCGACTTATCTTAATTGGGATGGTATTATATGCACACCGAATCCGCTGCAAAGTTACAATAAATTATTCGATTTTTGCACTAACTAAAGTAAAGAATTTCAATGCTTCCTGAATTTTGCCTTTCCTTTTTTATCCAAATCTGCAAAAAATAACGGCATAAGCAAATAGGTATATATCGAAAGGCAAAAAATGGCGAATACTGTTTGTATTGGATACTATATCAAAGATTTGTCGTATCTTTGCACCTGAAAGAGTTATTTGATAGTAAAACACCGCAAAACGCTGAAAATCGCACGGTTTCCTAGTCGTTACCATTACTTTTCAGATACTCCGTTAAATGTTTATTCATCAAACGGTTAGACGAAACCGTTCAGAATTTAAAATAAAATATAAAGCGGAGGCCCTTCGGTCTCCGCTTTTTTTATACATTCGCGTACATAAGACAGAATATACACAACCTATGAAAAGTAAAAGTTTAGTTTCTATCGATCAATGTTCCAAAGAGGACATTCTTCGTATTCTGGATAACGCAAGGAAGTTTGAGGAGAATCCGAACCGGAAATTACTGGAAGGCAAAGTCGCCGCCACCCTGTTCTTCGAGCCCTCTACACGTACGAGACTGAGTTTCGAGACAGCTGTAAACCGTTTAGGTGGACGGGTGATCGGTTTCTCGGACGCTTCCACGACTAGTTCCTCCAAGGGCGAGACCTTGAAAGATACGATCTTGATGGTAAGCAATTACGTGGACTTGATCATTATGAGACATCATCTGGAAGGAGCCGCCCGCTATGCTTCCGAGGTGACGGATGTCCCTATCA
Organism: Parabacteroides sp. AF19-14; assembly: GCF_003635485.1. NCBI lineage: Bacteria > Pseudomonadati > Bacteroidota > Bacteroidia > Bacteroidales > Tannerellaceae > Parabacteroides > Parabacteroides sp. AF19-14. Next base: position 129,388 of record NZ_QTMJ01000013.1, read on the forward strand.
TCAATGCTGGTGACGGGGCGAACCAACATCCCTCGCAAACCATGCTGGACCTGTATTCCATTCGCAAGACACAAGGCAAGCTGGATAACCTCACCATCACGATGGTCGGCGATTTGAAGTATGGCCGTACGGTTCACTCCTTGATCGTGGGAATGTCTCACTTCCATCCGACCTTCCACTTCGTCGCGCCGAACGAGCTGCGCATGCCGGACGAGCAAAAGAACTTCTGCGACAAGCACGGACTCAAATACGAGGAGCATACCGATTTCACGGAAGATATCATCAACCAGACGGATATCCTTTATATGACCCGTGTACAACGTGAGCGTTTCACAGACTTGGAAGAGTACGAGCGGGTAAAGAACGTGTATATCCTGCGTAACGACATGCTGAGAAACAGCCGTGAGAACCTGCGTATCTTACATCCGCTACCCCGTGTGAACGAGATCGCTTACGATGTAGATGACAATCCAAAGGCTTATTACATCCAGCAGGCACGCAACGGGCTGTTCGCACGCCAAGCTATCATTTGCGAAGTTTTAGGTATATCTATCGACGAATAAAAACGAAGTTTTATGTCAGCAGAAAAGAAAAAAGAGTTGCAGGTAGCCGCTTTAGAGAACGGTACCGCCATAGACCATATTCCTCCCAGCCAATTATTCAAGGTAGCCTCTTTACTGGGACTGGAGAAAATGAACAATACGATCACGATCGGCAATAATTTCCATAGCAACAAGATGGGATGCAAGGGTATGATCAAGATCGCCGACAAGTTTTTCGAGGAGGACGAGATCAACCGTATCGCCATGATCGCCCCGAATATTATATTGAACATTATCCGTGATTATGAGGTTGTAGAGAAGAAGACGGTTACTTTACCCGACGAGCTGATTGGCTTGGTCAAATGTAACAATCCGAAATGTATCACCAATAATGAGCCGATGCTTTCCCGCTTCCACGTGATCGACAAGGAGAAGGGAACCATTAAATGTCATTATTGCGAACGTAAGATTAATAAAGAAGACATAATCATTAGATAATTGAAAATTAAGAATTGAGAATTGAGAATTAGCTTTACGGAATCTTTAATTCTCAATTCTCAACTCGCAATTGTAAAAACTGCGTTTTATATGAAGCACGATTGGAAACCGGGAACCATGATCTATCCATTGCCAGCCGTAATGGTGAGTTGTGGAAATGAGCCTTCCGAGTACAATATAATAACAGTCGCATGGGTCGGTACGATTTGTACGAATCCGGCGATGTGCTATATATCCGTACGTCCGGAACGATTCTCTTATCCGATCTTGAAGAAGAATATGGAATTCGTCATCAACTTGACGAATCGTGAGCTGGCCTACGCCACGGATTGGTGCGGGGTAAACTCAGGGAAAGACCATCATAAATTCGAGGAGATGAAGCTCACTCCCGGAAAAGCGACCGTCGTTAACGCCCCTACGATAGACGAGTCTCCGCTTTGTATCGAATGCCGGGTAAAAGAGGTAATCGCTCTCGGAAGTCATGATATGTTTATCGCTGATGTCGTAAACGTACAGGCCGACAACCGATATCTAGACCCAGAAACAGGGGCTTTTGATATGCAGAAAGCGGATCTTTTGGCTTACTCGCATGGTAAGTATTACGGGTTAGGTGAATTTGTCGGTAAATTCGGCTGGTCCGTGAAAAAGAAAAAATAACGGTATGAAAAAAGTCTACCTTATAGGAGCGTTGCTATCTTTCGGTCTGTTAGCAGAAGCCCAGAGTTTCATGCGTTTCGAGGACAAGGCATTCAACTTTGGAGCCAAAGTGGGATTCAACGCTACTTTCCCAGTCATAAACTCCCTTTCCATCAATGGGAAGGAAGCGGAGAATATAGACATCGAATATAAGGTAGGTTATCTGGCCGCGGTCTTTTGCCGGGTCAATATCGAACGGTTCTTCCTCCAGCCAAGTTTCTCATGGCATCGCTCTGAGGGAAATATCCGTTTTTCCATACCTCAAAGTTTGCCGGAAAATAATATGATGTCCAATACATCGGCAACTACCGACCTCTTGATGATGAAAACCAGTTCCTTAGAGGTTCCCATAATGGTAGGCTATAACCTAGTGAAGAAAGGGCCTTACGGACTTAGCCTTATGGTCGGCCCCAAATTAAAATACAACTATAAGATCGCCTATACGGTAGAGTCTTCCACCACGCATGTAGAATACGTGAATGACAACACCCCGTTCGGAGTCAATATCGCTACGGGTGTAGGGGTTAGCATCGGACGGCTATTCTTCGACTTTGTCTATGAGTTCGGATTGAATCAAGTGGAATCCGATTTCGAGAAAGTCAACAACCCGGTTCCCGAGATTAATTATGATATCAATATTGACAAGCGAACGAACGTGATGAGTATCTCACTCGGCGTACTCTTCTAAAAAGACATTTTACCCATTTTTCAAGTACTTGACCAAAACCTTATCGATCCGGGCGCCATCCATATCTACGATCTCGAACTCAAAGTCCAGCCACTTTAATTTCTCACCCGTCTTCGGTACACGTTCCAATATCTCTAGGATCAAGCCGCTCAAGGTATTATAATCATGCTCGGCATACAAATCCTCCATGTCGAAATATTCCAAGAAATCATAGAAAGAATATTGGCCGTCCACCAACCAAGTACCATCCTCACGTTGTATGATCTCGGACTCCTCTCCGACTTCCGGTACTTGCCCGATTAAGCCTTCCATGATATCCTTCAAGGTTACGATACCTTGAATGCCTCCGAACTCATCTGTAACGAGTCCATATTTCACGTGTGTCTGCTTGAAAGATTCCAAGGCGTTATATACGCTCTGGTTCTCGGGAACGAACTGTGCCGGGCGAAGTACTTGGTTGATCGAGAAATCCGGTTGGTCGATCCTTCCGAACAAATCTTTCAGATAAACGACCCCTACTATATTATCGAACTTCTCCGAAGCCACGGGATATATATTAAATAAATTCTCCTCCACTTTCTCCCGAATCTTCTCCGTACTATCCGTCACATCCAGCCAAACCAGCTCGCTACGATGCGTCATGATAGAACCCACGTTACGGTCTCCCAGATTAAAGACCCGCTCTACGATGTCCTGCTCTACCTCTTGCACCTCGCCACCATCAAAGCCCTCTTTCACGATCGCCTTGATTTCTTCCTCTGTTACCCTATTTTCCTCTTTCGTATCCACGCCCGTCATCTTCACAGCCAACGCCGTACTCTTTGATAGTAACCAAACAAAAGGAGAAGATATCAAGGAAAGAAAATTCATGGGTTTAGCAACTAACATAGAGACCTTCTCGGCACACCCCATGCCGATCCGCTTCGGTACCAACTCTCCGAATATAAGTGTAAGATACGTCACGATAATAACGATCGTCGTTTTAGCGATCCCCAACGCATACGGTTCTAGGGCCGGTATTTGCGCTATTATAACAGCGAAATTATGAGCTAACGCCTCGCCAGAGTACAAACCGGTCAAGATACCGATCAAGGTAATTCCGATCTGGATGGTTGAGAGAAACTTATCCGGCTCATTTGCCAGCTTCAAAGCAGTACCCGCAGATTTATTACCACGTTTCGCTTCGGTTTCCAACCTAGCCTTCCGGGCCGAGACCAAAGCGATTTCCGACATCGCAAGAATTCCATTCAGTAAGATAAGGCCAATAATAATGACTATTTCCATTAATTAATTTATAGTTTGATTATGCTGCGAAGATATATAAATACTTTAATATATAAAACAAGACACCTAAGTGTCTGCGCTTACATTTAACTAAAAAACCTTACGAATCCCTTGCGGTTTCAAAAGAAAGGCGTACTTTTGCATGACAAATACAAAGTGTGATTAGAAATGCTCGATAAAATTAAGGCTCTGCTTCAAGAAGTAGAGAATATGAAAGCGGCAAATGCCGAGGAACTAGAAGCTTTACGTATAAAGTATCTCAGCAAAAAAGGCGAGATATCGGCGTTGATGAATGATTTCCGTAATGTAGCGGCTGATCAAAAACGTGAGGTTGGCAAATACTTGAACGAACTAAAGGAAACAACCCAGAGCAAGATCAACGAATTAAAAGAAAGCTTTGAGAATGTACAGACCGCAAACGATGATATCGATTTGACTCGTACGGCTTACCCGATCGAACTAGGCACTCGTCATCCTCTATCACTTGTAAAGAAAGAAATTTGCGATATATTCGGACGGTTAGGATTCAGCATCGCTGAGGGACCGGAAATCGAGGACGATTGGCATGTCTTCTCTTCCTTGAATTTCGCCGAGGACCATCCTGCCCGCGATATGCAAGATACGTTCTTTATCCAGCATAACCCGGATGTATTGCTTCGCACACATACTTCTTCCGTACAGACCCGAGTAATGGAAAAGCAAGAACCGCCTATCCGTATCATCTGTCCGGGACGTGTATATCGTAATGAGGCTATCTCCTATCGTGCTCACTGTTTCTTCCATCAAGTAGAAGCGTTATATGTAGATAAGAACGTCTCATTCGCCGACTTGAAACAAGCCTTGTTGTTCTTCGCCAAGGAAATGTTCAGTCCGGATACAAAAATTCGCTTGCGTCCTTCTTACTTCCCGTTCACGGAGCCATCCGCCGAGATGGACATCTCCTGCAACATTTGTGGAGGTAAGGGTTGCCCCTTCTGTAAAGGAACCGGTTGGGTAGAGATCCTCGGTTGCGGTATGGTAGACCCGAACGTGCTTGAGAACTGCGGTATCGATAGCAAGGTTTATTCAGGCTACGCGTTGGGAATGGGTATCGAGCGTATTACCAATTTGAAATACCAAGTAAAAGACTTACGCATGTTCTCGGAAAACGATGTTCGTTTCTTGAGACAGTTTGAGTCGGCCAATTAAATTGAAAACCTAAATCATTTACCATCTCCCCGGGCCTTAACCTAGCCCGGGGGAAACACACTAGGTTGATATGATAAAGGTTTTTCTTTTAATAATAGGAGGAGCTATCGGATCTGCGCTACGGTTCGGAGTTTCCACGTGGGTGCAACGATCGATGCTTTACTCCTTTCCTTTTGGTATCTTGTCGGTCAATGTGATCGGCTCCTTTTTAATCGGCTTCTGCTGGAGTATAGCGGAAGCCTATAATTTTTCTATCAATACAAGAGCTTTCCTATTCACTGGTCTTTTCGGTGGTTTCACGACTTTCTCTTCTTTCGCTCTCGACACGATGGTACTTATGCGTACCGGAGAATACAAGATGGCACTACTCAATGTACTTGCCAGTAATATCCTTGGTTTGATAGCGGTCTTCCTTGGGATCATACTTGGGAAGAATATCATTACAATGATCAAGTAAATAAATAAAAAAACACGGCACAAGTCAGTCATGACAAGGCCGTGTTATATCGAATAAAGCTGTTTCCAAATTATCTATTTACTAACCTCAAGAATACTTTCTTAGAAAAATAAGAAGGTAAAAACAGAATAAAGAAATACAGATACGAAGCCATCGGGGAATATCCGAGAACCGTTCTATAAACACGTAAATTATACTTTATGAGAGACCATTTATTCCGAGAGATAGAACTTGAGTGAATTCGGTAAATCGCCAATGGCTCTTTCAAGCCGTAAGCGACCTCACAACGCCTAAGTATGGTAAGCCATAACCCCCAATCTTGCCGTTTACGTAATTCCGGCATAAAGACCTTTCCCACTTTCTCCGTATCATAGACAGCGGTCAAGCAGCCAATCCCATCATCACACCGCATAGAGAAATAGGTCTCCCTTCTTTTTCCGATAACAATGCTGGAAATCTTGCCACTCTCGTCGCAAGTCATATACGAGGTATAAGATAAGGCACAATCCTTCCCTCGCATAAAAGCCAACTGTTTCTCCAGCTTTTCCGGGCACCATCGATCATCACTATCGCAAAAAGCGATAAATCGTCCTTTGGCCTCCGAGATAGAGCGATTCCGGCAAACACCCGCCCCACAATTCTTTTCTAACCGGAACAACTTAATACGGGAATCCCTTTGAATATACCGCTCTATGATCTCAACAGAACGATCCGTAGAGCAATCGTCGGTAATCAACAGCTCCCAATTAAGATAAGTCTGAGAAAGAATCGACTCAATGGTTTCCGCTATAAAAGACGAAGAATTATAAGAAGGAGTAATAATGGAGACCAAACCGAAATTATCCATAACTATTTTCCGATACATTCATAGGTAAAGCCTAGCTCACCCAATTCCTTTGCGTCATAGATATTGCGACCATCCAGCAGCAAAGGTTGCCTCATCACTTTCTTGATCACGGCCCAACTTGGCAAGCGAAACTGTTTCCACTCGGTCAACAACAACAATGCGTCTGCATCGATTACCGCCTCATACATATCCTTCGCGTAAACAACCCGATCAGCAACTCTACGTTTGCACTCGCCTATCGCCACAGGATCAAATACCTTGACCACGGCACCCGCTTTCCGTAAAAGATCAATCATCACCAAAGAGGTAGCCTCACGCATATCATCCGTCTCCGGCTTGAAAGACAAGCCCCAGAGAGCGATCGTTCTCCCCTCCAAAGAGTCAAAATGTTTTCTAAGCTTCGTATAAAGGATCGTCTTCTGACGTTCATTCACCTCCTCCACGGCCTTTAGCACTCCCATCGGATAGCCATTCTTTTCCGCCGTCTTGATAAGAGCCTTCACATCCTTCGGAAAGCAACTGCCTCCATAGCCACATCCCGGATACAAGAATTTATTACCGATTCGACTGTCCGAACCGATCCCCTTCCGGACCATATTCACGTCAGCGCCAACCAACTCGCAAAGATTCGCTATATCATTCATGAACGAGATACGAGTAGCCAACATGGAATTTGCCGCATACTTAATCATCTCCGCCGAGGGAATATCCGTAAAGATCACCCGGAAATTATTCAGGAGAAACGGACGATAGAGCTTGCTCATCATCTCCTTCGCCCTCTCCGACTCCACACCGACCACTACCCGGTCCGGACTCATGAAATCCTTGATGGCCGCACCCTCCTTCAAGAACTCCGGATTCGAGGCCACATCAAAGGGGATATCCATCCCACGTTTACTCAACTCCTCTTGAATCGCAGCCTTTACCTTCCGTGCCGTACCCACGGGAACCGTACTCTTGGTTACCAATACCGTATATTTCTTAATATATTGGCCAAACGTACGAGCGACCTCCAGCACATAACGCAGGTCGGCTCTACCATCCTCATCCGGTGGCGTACCCACGGCGCTAAAAACGATATCCACGTTATCCAGACAAGAGGCCAGATCCGTCGTAAAATGAAGTCTGCCTTCCTTGGAATTACGCAATACCATCTCTTCCAACCCCGGCTCATAAATCGGGATATTCCCCTCCAACAAGCCATTTATTTTCTCCCGGTTGACATCCACGCAAGTGACATCAACCCCCATCTCGGCAAAACAAGTCCCGGACACCAGGCCTACGTAGCCGGTGCCGATAATTGCGATATTCATAAGTTATAAGATTATATATTTCAGGAAATCTATAGAGAAGTAGTCAAGTTTTGGTATACGTATATTACGCATATCAAGCCAAATGATATGCGATATTCAATTTTTTAAACTATTTACGGCAAAGAAGACAAGGATAGCCTCATGCTTTTCCCTCTATCAACGAAAGCAAGGTATTCAAATAATTATCAACAGAATCCATCAAGGGAAGAATCTCATTGGCATCGATCACAATCCAATCATCATAATCCCCACTTTGTCTCAACTCAAATAGTTTACTATAAAAACGTCCCAAGTCTTTACTGATTATTCCTGTACTTACAAAATGAAGACCTAATAAACGAATCACTCCTGAATGCGTAGAAGCCTGAAAGCCATTTTTAATTAACAGTGCCGTGGTCATATAATAACAAGCATAATACATTCTATTAGCGGCCGCATGCCAATAACCACACTCTACGATCCCTTTGGTTTCCTCCCAAGTATCAAAAGCTCTAGCCTTTCTTGCTATAACAAGGGCTTCCCGTTCTTCATCTGTTAGATTCATAGTTCTATACCATCTAATTCCACATTCTTGAAAAAAGGAGTACCTTTACGTTTCATCCATTCAGTAAAGGTATATAACTTAGTGCTAAAATATTCGCCAAATTGCCATCCTAGGTCGATTAAAGGATAGGCATAGGTATCAAAATCCGCAGAGGTTATCTTTTCCTTGTCCAACAATATTAGAATATCCCAATCCGATTCATCATGGACATCTCCACGGGCTTGCGAACCAAACAAAAAAACCTTTGTTCCAGCTGGCATCACTTGCTTTATCAAAGCCCTAAGAGAATATAATATATCGTCCTTCCTCATTGTTGTACAAAATAAACATATTATCATACGATCGATCATATTGATTTACAGCCATCGCACGATAGTTACCACCACAAATATACTTACTTTTAGCTAGGCCACAAATATTCTTCTTGATTTTTATCGTATAAGACACCTTGCCTACATAGCCGGTACCGACAATGGCATTATATACAACCCCCGTTTTCCAGTACGAGGCGAATCAAAGCATAGGTACTTTCCAGAAGGGGATACTCTGGGATGTAAATCGCAAGCTATATGGCATTTAAAATCTTTCGTTTGAAACTCTTTGGGAGAATAGATACTTAGCAACAAATCCGCACTTTGAGTATTGATATCAGCCTTATAGATTTTTGCCATCCTATATTTATCCGGATAAGTATCCGCCACAAAAGACGTATCCGAGATAAAGGACTGATGACCATCCGAATTCAACACATCCCCTACTATTATTTGATAATGATCTACATCTTTCATGTCATACAATACATGACAACTGTTACCATTTATAATGCAAGACGCTATCAATTGATTCCTGTTATTCCATACATAATGAGAACCGGACTCTTGAGTAGGTAAGGTAATAAGTCGCCGATCACGCAAATCATAAACCATGATCTTGGTATGCCGCCTCATATAATCCCCATCGGTTGGTATTTTTCGGTATAAGAAAGAAAGATACCGACCGTCTTTCGAGAACTCCGAATGGGTTACAAAATGCATATAGCCCTGCCTATAGGATTCATCTTCCATCTGTGCCAATTCAGACAAAGAGATAAGCAACTCTGAAGTATTCTCCTTTAAATCCACCAAGAACAAACCGCTATCTTTAGGTGCCGGATCATCCAATTTCCCTCCATCCCGATAAGGATAACCATACCCGGGCATACAACGCTCCAAGCGCTCATAACTAAAAGAAGAAGCCAAAGATCTTTGCTCATCTTGATAGACCGCATCAATCGGGCAGTCTATTACTTGGTATTCCCCTGTCGATAAATCATGAATCTTAGACACAAGCCGATTCGCTATCGCCGTATTATAAATCATCCGGTTCTTATCCAACCATTGCAGCCTGCATCCTTTATGATAATTCCATGCGTAAGAGGTATCCACCCTATGAAAGTCCTTTATAGAGCCTTGTTCCAAATCAAAATATCCGACATCCAGTCCATCAGACGGTAAAGGCATACGTAAATCCAACCTATTTTGATTCGCCAATAGCTTGGTCTCATCAAAAGAAAAAGGCGTGACATCGTGAAATCCGAAAAAGAAGCCTTCCCGGTATTGATAGGGAGAGGCGAAATACTCCTTCTTCCTTGGCAGCAAATCAAATATGCCTTGATACATATTCCGCACGAACTGCTTTAAGGCTGGATTTTTACGGACGAGGTTATAGATGGTAGATTCTAGTTTATTCATAAATCAACATGATTATTTTTTCAATTCAGAGACAACTGCCTTAAACTTCCCTGCTTTTGTACGGGGAATCTCATCCACATACTCAAATTTTACCTTTATGGTAGGGCTTATCCATTGAGATATATTTACCAACAATTTCTTCTCCGTAGCCACACTATAGGAATTCCTTCTCACAATACGTAAAATCATTTCACCAAATACTTTTTGGACTACTTGACACTCCTTCACCTCCGACGTATCTTTGAAAATATAATCCAGACGCTGAATGTGAAGCCCCTCTGGTGTAACTATATAGTCTTCATTGCGACCAACAATATCTTCTATAATTTGGCTATGTAATCCACATCCACATTCCCGGTCGGAGAACACTGCCGTATCCCCATTTTGATAACGAATAAAAGGCATACCAAGATTAGCGAACCCGGTAGCCAAAATCTCACCCTGCATCCCACTCTCTGTAGGAACAGCTTGATCCAATTCCATATGACCAATCTCGAAATCCTCGTGATAAACCGAGTGGATACAATGGGTAGCGATAGCGGATTGCTCAGAAAAACTATACAACTCATGGATTTGGACACCTTTAAAAACAGCCTGTAAGATGTTTTTCTGATTCTCGTATAACTTCTCGGCACCCGTGAATATGTGTTTAGGAGGAAAATCCAAAGCCATCTTCACATTAGTCAACTCATTTGCGAAAGCTGCCATAATAGATGGATATCCTATAAACATCTCTATACTCTTTGAATTAATCCAATTTACAATATCTCGTATTTTCACTTCATTCAGCTGATGCATATTGATGAAATAACGGTTCAAGACACGATCATATCTCCAGTAAGGAGGTTTTGAGGTTGAAATAGGAACGATAGGACGACCGGAAAAGTTAACGCAAGCCTTTCCCAAAGTAAAACCAAACCTATTTTTATACCTTTGGTCTACCGCCCAATAATAAGCTGCGCTATATTTAGTCCAATAGAAGTCCAACGCTTTTCCCGTTGAACCACTGGTGTTAAATCGTATAAGTTCCTTTCGGGGAATATTATCAGCCACTAGGCCAAGCCAATTCTCACGGATTTCTTCCTTCGTCAGAATCGGGAACTTTTGCAAGTCTCCCAATTGCTTAAAATCAGAAGGGGATAAACCTACGTCAGTATATTTCTTTCGATAATAAGGACAGTGATTATAAGCTTGTTCCAATATTTTAAAGGTATGTTCTTCTTTATAAGAACGAATCTGTTCTTTTGACCAACCATGGGTTGAGTTCAAGAAGTCCAAGATCTTATAAAAGTCATCGTTAAAACGCTGTCGCTTTAGTTTGTAACCGTGAAGGGATACGGCTATATTCTGCAGCCAATAAGGTAGGGATGAGTAAATAGTAATTTTATTCATTTGATATCATATAGATTAAATTGTCATATGGCCCATTACCAAGTTCATCCGAGATTTGGGGTGATGAACTAATTTATAGTTTATCTAAAAGTAAGTTTAGCAAAAATTCGCAGCCTATTATTTCACTAGATTAAAATAGACCAAAAGCCTCCATAATGTATCTTTATTTTCTGTTTTTACGACATCATATAATCGACTTCCTTTATGAAACCATTGATAAAACAAATCTACATGATAATAATGTAAACCTATTTGAGAAACAGGTAAGAAATCCGCACCTGATAGCCTCGCCATGACATAGAACCACAAATCATCCAAAAGAGGACATAATTCTGAACGAAGTTGCTCATTAAACACCATTTTATCCAACACTTTTTGAGGATATAAAACTCCTCTCTCTCCTATCGGAAAAGTACATTTATATCCGTTCTTATAACTATACGTATAAGAATAATAAAACAATATTTTATTTGGAAACAATACATATTGTTTATACAAACCATATATTAGATTTGATGAATAATAGACATCATCATCCACCGTCACAATAGCTTTATCCGAATATTCCTCTAAAGCGGGGATTAGCTTCTTATAAGAACGAATATCTTTACAAAACATCACTTTTAATCGTTTCCATTCTATCATTCTACGCAAAGAAAAAGGTAAGTTATCTTTATTCCAATTATCATAATCCAACCATAAGACAATCTCTTCTGGCTCCACCGTCTGTTTTAAAATTGAAAAAATCGTATATGGAACACTTTTTGATACTCTTCGTCCATAACTAGTGAGTGATACCACAACATTCTTTGCGCACTTTGATGATTTTTTAGGAGGAATATTCAACAACAAATGAAACCAAACTTTGAATTTCAATACATTTCCAATAATTGAATTTAACAACAACCTTATTTTCATTATAACCTCACTATTATCTACATTATTCATAACTAACATATATAGTTTAACAAATAAAACATATTATTATTTTAACAACCTTTCTGTTATAAATTTTTCTATATCATTATCCAAATCAAATAGAGAACGAACATTATTATAAGTAACTAAAGCTCCTTTAGATAAATTAGAATGAAAGTTTACATCATTACATAATGCCAAAATAGCATTCTTTAAAGCCTTCACATTCTTATTCTCTACCAATATACCATTTTTTCCATCCTTTAAAGTAAATGGAATAGCTGAATTATTAAATGCAATAACAGGAAGCCCATAAGACATAGCCTCAATTAGTACCATACCGTATCCCTCTAACAATGAAGGAAAAACGAAACAATACGCTTTAGAATAATAATTTCTCAATTCTTCGTCAGACACACGACCAGAAAAAGAGACAACATCTTCTAAGCCATTTTTTGACACCAATATTCTCAATTTATTATAGTAATTTTTAGAACTAATATTTCCTACTACATCTAAGTGAATATTTTTCCGTTCTTGTTTATTCATCATTCCTAAAGCTTTTATCAGATAAAAAACACCTTTCCTTTTATATACAGTACCGACATAAAGCAATCTTATTTTTTCATGACATGAACAAGGTCGTTTTTCTTTTCTAAATGCCATTTCTAAAAATATTACTTGACAATGTGGAACAATACGTCTTATAATCGTACGAGTGTACGGATTAGGAGTTATGACTGCGGACGACAAGATCAGTCCAATGCGTTCTAATATTGAAAATAAAAATCTCTTTACCCCTCTCATACCTTGATAACGAAAATGATGATGAATAATGTAAATATCCAAGTGTGAATAAAACAATCTGAAGAGCAAAATAATCCACAAAGATTGGGCCACCCAGCCGCTATTTAAAAAAATAGCATGACAAGAAATAATCTTTTCACGATGTTGCCAAATACGCACAGGAAGATACCATTTATTAACAGAACCTGTATCTGTATCTGTAAAATAAGAGACTTCAACTTTAAGAGATGATGCTATCTTTTTAAACAAATAAGAATCATACACTTCGCCTCCAGTTGTTGGAAACATATAATTTCCTATAGGATATAGGATACAAATTTTCTTTTTTATTTCCATAACATTCTTTTTGATAAGAACAACAAAATCCACATTATCAACAATGTGTATATTGTATTTGATAATTCTGAAATGTCTCCACTTGTTCCAAAACCGATAGTTAGTAGAAAAGCAATACTTGAAGCATTTGGAAATATTTTTCCTGTCAACTTAAATATTATATTGATAAGAAATATAGTGAAGAACAGATTAAGTAAAAATACATATGGCGATTTTATATACGAAATGATAAACACTCCAATAACTCCAGCCATAGTAGAATAGTTCTCTTCCTTAGAATTCTTTATTTGCATTTGAACATAAGTACCTACGCTTTTAAATTCTGGTCTATACCCCCAATAATGTAGAGTATCATATAAATAAAACAAACTAGGAATATATTCTATATCATTAGCTATCTGTAATGATTTTTGAAATATATATGCATTGTTAGAAAAACTACTTACACGTCCACACATTTTACTAAATACAATGTCATAATTATTTATATTTTCAGCTATTTCTTCCCCTCTTAATTGAGACCTAAAATTAAATGCAGTTGAAATTATCACAGGAATCATACACATTATTACCAAAACAAAAAAGAAATTTCGAATGAATAAAATCCTTACTTTCTTTCCATTTCTAAACAAGTATAATAGTAATAACAAAAAGCAACCGCCCAAAGAATGAGCAGATAAAGATTCAATTATAAACAATATAACGGTGATAACAATATTTTTCTTACTATTTGAAAGCAGAAGAAAAACTATTACCCAAGGACGTGGCAATAATTTCGATATTGCTGAACGAACATAAGAAAATAAACTTCCATCAATATGCGTTGAGGTTCCCATAGCTCCATAATTCATAAAATGCAGACCTATATGAAGAAGGAGCAGACACCATGTGATATTACGAATAATTATAATATTAAAACAAGTTGGAACACGAACAGCCTCCTTAAGATAATATTTTGCATACAGTTTATATATGAACACATAAGGTATAGCTGTCAAAATTGCCATAAGCAACAAAATATCTACCGACAACAAAACAGTTCCTTGAAAAAAATCACCATTGTATGTATTAAATATAACTGTATATAAATAGCTAAAGAAGACTGCTAACAAATATATCAGAACAATAATTTTTCCATCATACATGGCTATTTTAATAGTTGATTGCATAGGTACTCAGTAAATATTTATAAATCTTTGTATAGTAAGCATCCAACCCCTATAGCCATATCTCTTAGCCCCAGTGTTCACTGGGGTTTGAGAGGTATAGTAAGATTGGACTAATTTGTTATTTATTTGATTTTAACAAAGTAATTCTTGTGTCATGAGTTCATAATCCCTTCGGCCACCTGCAATCATACTGAAGTATCGCCTGAAAAAATCTAAAGGTGGCTTCTTTAGAAGCTTGCACGTTTCCACTAAGGATAAATATATGGCAGAGACACGACCACCTTCCTCACTGCTAAAACCTCCGAAGCTTTTCCGCAGATTCGTAAATGGGCGTACCGCACGTTCGCAGCAATTATTGTCTATGAAAACATTTCCCACATTCACATAGCCTATCAGCTCTATCCAGTTGTTGAGCATGTATTTCAATGCATGATGCAACTTGTCTGATATTTTTTCTGTTTTGGCATCGCTGTCCGATAATAGTTTTTCAGCCTTCTGCCTCAACTCATTTAGAACCGGTATAGCCATCAGCTTTCTGGCATTGACAACTTCCTGCTCTGTCCTGTGAGGCATCATGCTGTCAAACTCTACCTTATACAGGAGTTTTATCAGTTCGATAAAGGCTTCGGCTTTAAGATCCTTGTAATCGCAGAATGCAGCCACGTAGACGCGTCTCACATGAGCCCAGCAGCACAAATGGGTACATTCATCCAGATTGTTGAGGTACTTGTAGGCGGCATAGGCATCCGTCATTAAAGAACCTTGGAAATCGGCAAGGAACCTCTCTATGACCTCACGCTTGCGTTTGCCGAACAGATAGTAGCAAACCTTGGTCGTCAGATTGACAAGTACCCACATATAACGTTTGCGATAGTGGATTTCACCATTGGCATCCTTGACCTTGGTATCCACCCATGTCTCGTCACAGTATAGCGTGGTACCCTTTTGCAAGAGTTTCTTCTTAATGCTCTTCAATGAGCCTTCCAAAAACCTTGAGCCTTCGGACAGCCAGTTCAGGATGGTCTGTTTGGACATTCTCATCTTCTCGTTAAACATGCGGAACATCTCCCGGCCTGTAGATATGGCATACTGGTAGCGGTTTCAAATGTCAATCTCACAAAACTCATGTTGTTATCAAAACGCTGGATGTACAGTTGGTATTCATTATGCTCATGACGGATTATCTTCACCAGTTTCTGGTCTTTGGAAGTGAAGACATACGCTGTCCCGTCTTCTGGATCCTGACCAAGAGT
Source organism: Parabacteroides sp. AF19-14 (assembly GCF_003635485.1). NCBI lineage: Bacteria > Pseudomonadati > Bacteroidota > Bacteroidia > Bacteroidales > Tannerellaceae > Parabacteroides > Parabacteroides sp. AF19-14. Next base: position 145,050 of record NZ_QTMJ01000013.1, read on the forward strand.
ACGCACTACTCCGCATAATTTATCATATCCTCCACGCATATCCTTATAGTTGGGGATATACTTATAACTGACAGCACCACTCAAAGTGAACATAACCTCTCGATTTTCTGGATGAAACCCAAGAGCTCCAAGTAGCTCAGTTTGTGATGCTCTATTCGGATGCCATTGCTTAGCATGATGTTGACATGAGAAATCATACATTCTTGCTGCGGCTTCTCCTGCGAAACTGTAGCCACTGACTCCGAAGGACCCGGAGTACCATCGACCACACAGTCGACTATGGATGGCTGTTGAAAACGAGTCTTGTACCACTTTTCAAAAGATCTGTAGGGAACACCATTGGATTCAAAAAACTGCGTGACTGATATGCCTTTCTTTACACCTTCATCGGAATAGCGTTTCCAAAGGATTTCGATGTCTTTACTACTTGTTGCCATTGCTTTCTATTTTTGAAGTTTTGACAAAGATAGAAGCTAGAACTTAGAGACACAAAATAGCGGTTGGATGCTTACGGTAGATTGGTGGTTTACAAAATGCTTATAAAATTCTCATGTATATTATTTCCATATAAATAGAACTATGTATTTAATACGTTTTATAGCAACAGATATCTTCTTCCTGCTACTCAAAAAATAAAAAAACATACGAGACAACAATGTTATACAATATAAAAATAAGGCTATATAAGTTCTTAAAATATTAGAAGTAAGTTTATAATAAGTGACATGTCCATGTTCCTCATATTGTATTTTCCAATCACTGATATGATTCTCGAAACTACCACCTACTAGATGTTGGATACATGCTTGGGGAACAGAATGTACTTCCAAACCTTTACAATTAAGACGATAACATAATTCTGTTTCTTCATAATACATAAAAAACTTAGGAGAAAAACCGCCCAATTGATTAAACACACACTGAGGCATCATCAAATCAGCACCAGTGATATAACTAACAGGTATTGCTTTGTCGGTAAAATTATGCTCTCTATTGCATCCCCATAAAGTACGTGCTATATAATCATGCAGTAAGTTATTCAACTCCCATCGGATACCGGGGAACCAACGGCGAAACGAATGACATGGTTGAAGATCTATATTATATAGATTTCCGCCACAAGCACCAACAGACAAATGAGAATCTAAATATTGAGACAATATAGAAATAGCATCATTAAGCAAAATAGTATCTGGGTTCAAAAATAAAATATTTCGTCCTTTCGCAAGTTTAACTCCCTCATTATTAGCCCTTCCAAAACCCATATTTTCAGGTAAAGAAACACATTTTACTTTAGGATATTGTTGTTGTATATAAGTCGCAAAATCATCATTAGAATTATTGTCAACAACTATTATCTCATAACTAATTTTCCGTGTTAACCGTTGTATAGAATTCAAACATTTCAATATCAAGGACACAGTTTTATAATTCACTATTATAATAGAAACATCCATATTCATAAGTACATTTTACAAATGCAAAACAGTCTGTTATATTTTGATTTATTTTCTGTCATATATAATAAATAGACACATTATTTTCTCTTTTATTTGAAACATTATCAAAATCTATATTTTAAAGAATAAATTCTTAATTCGTTCTCCAACTAAAGATCTTATTATTATTTGCAATAACATCCACAAAATACCAGCTAATACCACCGCACATCCCACCCCTAGCAATTCATTATCAATCCATCGTCCACAGCCCAAACAAATTACTACACTAGGCAAAGAGAACAACACATTTTTTCCTATAGCCTTGATAGGAATCAAGATTAATTCTTGCGATAGCACATACCACACATACATTCCGGTCACCCCCATTTCTGAACACAGTAATACGACTGCTGAGCCCACGCTTTTCACAGAAGGAACCACCAGCAAATTAATCAACAAGCTGACAACCGCTCCTATGATTGATGCTATCAATAGTACCTTATCCTTCTTCATCGGCATCAATACCTGTATTGCCAATACCTGAGCCACACCTACGGCGAACGCCGCTGGCATGATAATCCGCATGGGTAATATCGCTCCCTCATAGCCGGGACCGGATAGGATATAAACAATCTGAGGGGCCATTATCATACTACAGAGGATCAAGGGGATGCAGCAAGTCGCCATCACAGAGAACGAACGATTCACCAATTCTTGGAAACGATCCTTCTCTCCATTCGCCAGCAAGGAACTCATCCGAGGCAACATGACATTCGTGAATGCGGTAAAAAAGCCCAAGATCACGGAGTACAACTTAAACGCTGTTGTATAATAACCTACCTCCGTGTTATTAGACACCAGTCCCAAATACATCACATTAAAGGTGAGATACATCGAGGTCATCAACGTATAAATACCCAATGTCACGTTCTGTTTAAGATACTTGAATAATTGAATATTATTCCATCTAACCCGTACGAATTTTCGAATATATAATTGATTGATAAGAGCGTTCAACACAACCACTCCTACCGTGAGTATAAAATAAAGTCGATAGTCTGACGTATCTCTTACGAATAGGAAAACACTGATTATATAAAGAACTTTTATAAGGATACTTCTCAACGTAATATACCGGAAATTCTCTACTCCCGTAAAAAACCATTCCACTAGAAATACGGTAAAAAGTATCTTTGCCGTTCCTATATAAAACAACTCGTCATATTGACACAGCTTAGGTATTGTAGATATACAAAGTAGATATATACCCAACGATACCAAGGTGAATAACAGATTCAAGGCTAACATGCTCGAATACACTTGATCCCTACGTTTCTTATCCTCTTTTACCGCCGCTATCTCTCGAACGCCTAGGAGCCCAACCCCCATTGTAGCGAACAATAAGAAATAATTCACCGTATTATCCACAAAATTAACCAAACCGATACGTTCAACACCTAGCACCCGAGCCACGTATGGAAACGTAATGAAATTAATCAAATAAGTGGAAAGAGTCAGTACGCTTTTATAAGCGAAGTTTTTCTTTATAGAAGGTTGCGACATGAGTAATAAGCACTTGATTTAGGACAGACCCTTTAACTAAGGCACTTCGTAGTCTCCTTGACTGAGTGATGTTAAAAATTAATAGCCGCAAAAGGCGAAGCATTCCGAATAATTCTCCAAGTCGATTCCCTCTAAATCTTCAAGCTATTATCGAATACGCTATCCACCGTTTTATGGAAAACACTTTTGTCACCACCAAACGTGGCCATCGCAAATCCGATAAGAGCACCTTCTACGTAAACAGACTTCAACAGCTCCAAGGCATCATCTTCCTCCAGCCCTAACTGGATCAAAATATCCAATCTTTCTTTCATTCTCATTTCTTTTGCATTCATCACTTTATCTATCTTTTATTTCTAACTCTGCCTAATCCTTCCATACGATTCATTTCCACAAGCGAAATCAATCTCCCCTCGCATCACAAATCATAATTCATAAATTCTCTTTCTCCACCCTCTCCCGCACCTTCTCCGGAAGCCGATAGCTCAGTTCCAGTATCCGGCAGCGGGAGCATTGGAGTTTCCTTCGCTCGGCCTCACGTTCCCTCTCCGGGAAGTAAAAAGGGACCAGATGCAGGAAGATGGCGTAGACATGATCCACCGACTCCAGCCGCAGACTGCCGTCCGGACGGCTCGGGTTCAGCTTGGAGAGCGTGCGGCGGTTGATGCCTAGGAACCCCGAGGCTTCCCTCAGGGAGAAAAGACCCCAACGGTTCAAGATTATATGTACCTCTAAGGCCGCCACACGAATCCAAGGGTTGGGATCCGGGCTGGGTGGTTCGATCATTACGTCTCAAGAGGGAAAATCTCCCCATGGTGAAACGCTTAGACCTTGAAGAAATACTAATTTACATAAATAATCTCTTAAAATGGCGCACTCATGGGTGCACCACCCACAAATAAAGAGACCCTATCTTTACCGGCGATCCGAAGCGAAAGCCTAGGATCATCGAAGTTTAAACTCAAACTTAAAAACAACAACACGATGAAAGAATCCATCATGTCTTTTTACAACGCTCCGATTACCAATCAAGTGCCAAACGGAGTGGTCAGTATCATCCAATTGCATGCCTACGTCAGCACCAATGAATGGCTACGGGAACGGACGGACCGCACACGTGTCGCACTGGACGACGAGAAACGGTTCAGGCAGTTGAAGCAAAGCCTGCTGCCCTATGTCACGCCCGCCGGGGTATTCTCCTACCGAAAGGAGGACCGGTTGCTTTTTCCCTCGGGTGAACTGGTTATCGATATCGATCATCTCGCCTCGCCCAAGGAGGCTTGTACGTGGCGAGACACGCTGTTCGCCGATGAGCGGCTACGCCCCGACCTCGCCTTCATCAGCCCCAGTAACACAGGCGTAAAGCTCTTCGTGCCTTATCGTTTGTCCGTTACCGCCACGATCGAGTGGGCCTTCGACGAGGCACGACGATCGGCTTGGGAATACCTTGAGTGGAGATACGGACTGAAAGCCGATACCTCAAACGCCGACCTGTCAAGGGCTTGCTTCCTCTGCCACGACTCTTCAGCCAGGCTGAGAAATCGTGGCAATTGAAAATTGAGAATTGAAAATTATATATTACCATGAACACTATTCAAGATTTAGAGCGGCTCGTGGCCGCTATCGAGAAACAGGGGGCGAACGTCGCTCCCATCTATCAAGAGTATATGCCGCTGGCCTTCGCTATCGCCAACGATTGCGGCGAGGCGGGACGGTCGTTGTTCCATCGCATCTGCCGTATCTCGGAAAAGTATGTGTCCGACGAGGCGGACAGACTCTTCGACCACGCCCTCAAAGGGGGTAACGGGCGAAACGGAATCGGGTCTGTCTATCACTGGGCAGAGACCGCTGGCGTGAAACTCGACAAGCAACTGGCCGGTACCGCCCGGAGCTACGCCGGGAAACAACCCGAAACTTGCGAACTTGCAAACTTGCAGCCCTCTCATCCTCTCACACACACCTGCGCACATGAGGCGTACATTAATATGCCCGTCTTCGGAAACTATGATTGGCCCCCTTTCTTGAACCAGCTCATCGACTGCGGTGACTCCCCGGCGCAACGGGATATCCTGCTGCTAGGTGCCGTCACCGTACTAGGCGCTACCCTCAACAAGCACTTGCGCATACTCTACGGACGTAAATACCATTATCCCTGCCTGCAAACCTTCATCGTGGCGCCTCCCGCCTCGGGAAAGGGGGCGCTCACTTGGGTACGCCACCTAGCCGAACCGATCCACGAGGCAATGATGGAGGAATTCAAATCCCTACGCAAGGAATACCGGCTGGAGAAGGCACGGTGGGGTTCCCTAGGCAAGGAGCGGGCGAAAACCCCTGAGCCGGAAGAGCCAAGGCCTAAGATGTTCCTGATCGCCGGCGATAACTCCGGAACGGGCGTATTGGAGAACCTCATCGAGGCGGACGGCGTGGGGCTGATCTGCGAGACCGAGGCGGATACCGTCAGCACCGCCATCGGCACGGATTACGGGCATTGGAGCGATACCTTGCGCAAATGCTACGATCATGACCGGCTAGCCTTTAACCGACGTATGAACCATGAGTATCAGGAATGTATGAAGTCTTTTCTCAGTGTCTTGTTAAGCGGTACACCGGCACAGGTGAAACCGCTCATTCCCTCGGCCGAGAACGGATTGTTCTCACGCCAGATGTTTTACTATATGCCATCCATCACCGAATGGGTAAACCAGTTCGACCTGTCCGATGAGGATTATGATTCCCGGTTCACCGGATGGGGCAAACAGTGGAAGACGTTCATCGAGTGGCTCGGCGCTTCCGTGAATCTCATTCAGCTCAAGCTGTCCGAAGAGCAAAAAATCCGTTTCAACGAACGTTTCGCACAACTTTTCGGCCATGCGGGTTTCACGCATGGGGGAGCCATGAGAAGCACCGTGGCACGTATCGCCATCAACATCTGCCGAATCCTAAGCGTGGTGGCCCTGCTACGAGCCACGGAAAAACTCCTCCCGCCACACAAAACAATTTTCAATTCTCAATTCTCCATTTTCAAATGCCCCGGTCTCTCCCCTTCCGATGACATACCGGAAGAGAATGTCCGAGACGGTATCGTACCGAAACTGGACCTGACAGCGACAGAGGCTGATTTCGAGGCCGTGCTCAACCTCACCGAGCCTCTTTACCGGCACGCTTGCCATATCCTGTCTATCCTGCCCGCTACCGACGTGCAACAACGGGAACCTACTCCTCAAGAGGCGCTATTCGATGCCCTCCCCCTCGCCTTCAACCGCCAAGAGGCGCTTCATGAGGCAAAGAGGATCGGCATGGGTACCGATACCCTAGATTCTCACTTACGGCGTATGCTGGAAAAGGGCGTGATCCAAAAGAACGCACGGGGTGAATATATATTCACGGCCAAACAACGCCAGACACCCCAATCCCCTTTATAATGTACATGTATGTGTGTGAGGTATGGAACCGACCGCAAGTTTGCAAGTTCGCAAGTTTCATTTTCCCAGATTCATAATCCATAAACAATAAATCAAATGTCCTTACCATTAAGAAAGTCCGCATTGGCGGCATCCTATTTCCCGGAACTGGCCTCCCATCAAGCCTGTAACCGTCTACGCCGCTGGATCATCCGATGCACGGAGCTGTACGACAAGCTGCGGGAGACGGGCTACCGTCCCGAGCAACGTATATTCACGCCACGACAGGTGGGGTTGATCATCCACTACCTCGGAGAACCGTAAATTAGTTGACAGGTGACAAGTGACAGTTGCGCACGGCGGTGAATTAACTGCCACTTGTCAACTATCAACTAGAACGCCCATCCAAGGCTCCTTATAATGCCCATTCAAAGAGGCTTACAATGCCTATCCAAAGGGGCTTACGATGGGCAGCGTAGTCCGGCGGCCATTGGCTACCATTATTCATTGTTAATTATTCATTATTCATTCCCTAAGGTATCACCCGGCATCACCGCCCCTTACGGCGGAACCTATCTTTGTAATGTTGATCAACAAACAATTAATTTTCTATTATCAACTTTTAATTTTCAATTACCATGCCACAAGCATTTCAAGCACGAAAATTTTTTATCCCCAAGACGGATCCCAAGCAGGAGGTGTACAAGCCGGTTCCCTATTATTTCGGTACCCTGTCCACGCAAGACGCGGCCGACCAGATCGCCGAGGAGTCGTCGCTCACGAAGGGTGACGTATTGAACGTATTGGATCGTTATCAGCGGTATGTCATCAAGAACCTCCAGAAAGGCTACAAGGTGGAGCTGCTGGGGTTCGGAACCGTCTATAACCGCTTCGTCACGGAGAAGGGGGTAGCGACCGCCCCCGAGGTCAAGGCTACGCATATAAGGACTATCGTGCCCGGGTTCTCGCCTT
>NZ_QTMJ01000013.1:152437-152652 GCF_003635485.1 Parabacteroides sp. AF19-14
CATAAGGACTATCGTGCCCGGGTTCTCGCCTTCCTATACCATACTGAACGGGGCACGACGGTACTCGCTGCTGGGCGAGAAGACTTCGTTGCTCAAGGTGACAAAGGTGACGATACTCGGGACGCCGGTGGAGGAAGGGGGCGGTTCCGATTCTGAGTCGCCTGATGAGATCTAGTGTCACTTTTGGCTTGACCCAAAAGTAACCAAAAGGTCAA
>NZ_QTMJ01000014.1:0-117926 GCF_003635485.1 Parabacteroides sp. AF19-14
TAGAATTAAAGAATTTTCCCCCTGATTTATCGGGTGAGCCCCAATATGTACTATTAGAAGGAAACAAAAAAAGGCTATCCATCACGGACAGCCAATCTTCATTGTTAACCTTAAATCTAATACCATGAAAAACACAGTGCAAATATAGAGGTTTTATGTTATGTAGCATAACGAATAGTTTGGAAATCTCATTTGCTTAACGTGATTTAACAAAATCATGTTCTAAAACATATCTTTTGAGACATAATTCATAAACACAAGCGTTACTTTTATCTATTACCACCTTTACTTGACTTTTAAATCAAGTAAAGGATGGTAATTTAAGTAATGCCTTATTCGGCTAGTAGAATGATATGTTTCGTTAAGTCATTAAACTTGATAAAATAGGTACCGGCGGAAACCTTTACATTATCACCTCCGTCAAATTTGGCGAATTGTCCTTGTTTATCGTTCCACAAACTATTGCTGCCACCGAAGCTTACGGCCCAGTCATGATCCGCACGTAATTTCAAACCGCCATCGGACGGAATCTCTATTTTCTCGCCGATCCAGATGTGCTTGTCGTAACTAGCCTGTTGTAAATCTAGATCACCACCCCAATCATTGAAGTCTCCAATCAGGGAGATTTGTTTGTATTCGGTTGTCGCTCCTGTATAAGGTTCGATGCTGTATTTGTTACCAGCCAAGTCTAACGTGATCGTATAATAGCCATCCTGCGTGAAGCCTTCGATATTACCGCTACCGCCGTCATTGCTTAATGCTCCGTCGCTGTCGTAACCCCATTGAATGCCCCAATCACCCGGGGTTTGAATGATCTTGAATGCGCTACCGGCTTTTACGAAACCCGTGTAAGTGAATAACATATTATTAACATCGTCGTCGGCGAATATACGCATCGATGGGTCGTTATTGTTCCATCCGTTGTCGAATATGTCACCCACGAAATAAACTTGGGTACGGGCGCCACTATATGGAGTGATCGCCATGTTTACCGTGTTCGAATAAAGTTCGGGAACACTGTCGTTAATAAATGCTTTAAGACGGAAGTCCACATTATAAGCTACGGTAGGATTAACCATTCCCAAATTGTTCATGGCATCATTCAGCTCGAATGTCTTGATCAAGACTTTTTCGCCGGAACCGGTAGTCGGCAGCGACTCGAATTTCTCGAATTCAGTTCCTCCTTCACAGACTTGTACGGTATACGTTACACCTGCCGCAAAACCGTAATCCGGTTGTTCACAGGTAAAAATATCGATGATACTACTGGCATTTTCCGGCATTAAAGTATATGAGCTATTATTCGGAGCATTGAGGGTAAAAGATATATTATTACCTTCTGAGTCCTTTAGGTCATTGATAACCGGATCTTTATCGTCCGTGCAGGCAGAAAAAGCACAGATGCCCGCAAACACGATGGATAATATATTGACTTTATTCATAATTGTTACTTATTAATAGGTTTTACGATTAATAACCCGGATTTTGTTTCAAGTTACTGTTTGCCACGAGTTGGGTCGAAGGAATCGGTAACAATGAGAAGTGACTGGAGATTGAAGTACCTCCCGCTGTCTCGCCTTTCCAATCCCAAGTATAATTGGAGGTGAACTTATTGTAGCGGATCAAATCCGTACGGCGTTGCGCCTCAAAATAGAACTCACGGGCCTTCTCATCAAGCACAAAATCCAAAGTAAGATCGGTTGCCGTAATTTCCGTGGCTTTCGCTCTTTTCCGTAGTTGGTTAATAGCGCTTAAAGCGGCTTGTTTATCGCCTCCTGCCCGTAATGTGGCTTCGGCGAAGGTCAGATTAGCCTCGGCTAAACGGAACAATGGGAAATCCATATCCGGGAACTGCTGATTCGGATCGTGACCGATTTGTCCGGATTTCGTGATATTCTTGAATTTAGTTACAGAATAACCTTCTGTAAACTCGGTCGGCTTATTGATCTCGAATGTACGGTCTGTAGTCCAGAAAGAGGCACGTGTATCAGCTGTTTTCGATAAGTCTCCATCAGAAGCGAACTTTTTCACCAATGCCATGCGGGCACGGTTACCACCCCATGCTTCTTTAGTCCCGAAATCATCCAGTGCGTTCATGTCACCACTGATAAAGCTGGCGATAAAGAACAATCCGGACCAAGAGCGAGTCTGTACGCCATCATAACAAATCGGCAGGATCATCTCGGGAGAGGTGTTGTTATCTGCAAGGAAATTATCTCCATAATTAGGAGCCAGAGAGAAACCGGCGTCCATGACTTTCTTTGCGTATTCAGCGGCGGTAGACCATTGAGGGATACCTGTATATACTTCTGCGTTCAGATATAAGCGGGAAAGTAGCATCCATACGGCGGCTTGATCGGCACGTCCATATACATTTGCACGGGGAGCCTTCATTTGTGGCTCGATTTCTTTCAACTCTTTCTCTATATAGGTATAGAGATTCGCCCGGGTAATCCGTTCGGGGACATAGGTACCGATACCCGTGTTCTCATCAACGAACGGGACATTGCCATATAAATCAATCAAATAATAATAATCCAAGGCACGGATAAAACGAACTTCAGCACGCTGTGTAAGACTTTCCTCGTCATCCTTGCCCTCTGTCTGTATTAAGAAGTTATTACACTGAGCGATTTGGATGTACAGACGGTTGAACATATTCAATACCACACCGTTCGAGGCGGTAAACTTAGCGAAGTTCAAGGGATATACATCCACGTCGCCAGACCAAGCGCAAATCGCCTCGTCCGTAGGAAGCTCATTTAGGTTGAATAGCATACGCATCAAACCCGACGCTCCCTCATCCGTGTCGGCGATATCTCCTTGTCCGTCGGGACCTTTATTTCCTGTGATGGCTAATCCCGCATAGATCTTGGCGAAATTGGCGTTCTGATCGAACTCTACGTTTAGGTTCGGATCGATAGGCGTAACATCGAGATCACCTAGGCAAGAGGTGAAGTTTACGCTGAAAACCAGCGATAAAGCCGGTATTATATATTTAAAGAATTTCGTATTCATATAGATATCCTGATTTAAAATTAGAAGTTAAGACTTACACCGAGTATACCTACCAATGGGCGAGGATATACGTTCTTATCGATACCGAAGGTCTTATCAGCTGCGTTCGCTACCTCCGGATCCAATCCTTTATATTTCGTGATAACAAAAGGATTCTGTACGGTTCCGTAGATGCGTCCGCCCAATACGCCGAATAATTTGTTGAAAGAGTAACCCAACGTGATATTATCGCAGCGTAAGAAAGATGCGTTTTGTACATAATAATCGGACAATACGTTCATGTTCTGGAAATTCGTATCGAAAGCGGATAGCGGACGGTTGGATAGATAGCCTTTATTGTTAATACTACCTTCACTTAATGCCGCATTGGATGAGGCTACATTATTATATACATAGTTCCCTAGGTTGGAACGAAGTGAGAAACTGAAATCCCATGCTTTCCATACCAATTTAGAAGTAAAGCCCATCGTTACATCGGCCGCCGGTTTATGGCAGAAATAACGGTCCTCGTCATTGATCACGCCATCTCCGTTGCGGTCCACGTATAATCCTTCGATCGGATTTCCCTGTTGATCATATACCTGCTCGTATACATAGAATGAGTTCGCCGGGTGATTCACGCCTTGTGCCTGTATCATGGTCCCGGTACCACCTTCTACGGTTCCTGTCAATACGATGGATGAGGCGTCATCCTGTGCGGTTAGCTTCGTAATCTCGTTGTTGTTCCAAGCGACATTAAAGCCTAGGTCCCATTTCCAATCAGAGGTTGAGATCGCTTTAGCGTTGATGGAGAACTCAACACCTTGATTTCTCAAAGAACCGATATTGCTGACGATACGGTTCTTGAAGTTTGTTCCGGCCGGTACGTCGATCACATTGATCAAGTCCTTAGTTTCCCTGTAATAATAATCCAAGGATGAAGTGATACGGTTATCTAAGAATCCGAAGTCGAATCCGGCGTTCCAAGTAGTAGTCTCCTCCCATTTCAAGTTCGGGTTGTAACCGTCGGGACGGGCGATAGGAACAAATTGGTCGCCAAATTGATAGTAGGCTCCGTCTTGTCCTGCGAAATAAGTCGCCATATACGGGTAGTCTCCTTGCGAGATATCCTGTTGACCAGTAATACCATAACCCAAGCGTAGTTTTAAATCCGATACAGCGTCCACGTCTTTCATAAAGCTCTCTTCCTTGATCTTCCATCCTAAAGCCACGGAAGGGAACAATCCCCAACGGTTGTCTTTAGAGAAGCGGGAAGTGCCATCGTTACGTAAGGTAGCGGTGATAAGATAGCGATTCATGAATGAATAATTGACACGTCCGAAGAAAGAGATCAAATAACTTTCTGTCTTGAAAATATAAGAAGTCGGGTTATCTCCGTTCAAGTTATTGTATGCGTTCTCTGTGGAACGATGGAAATGTTGCCAAGAGTAACCAGCCATGATATCAAAATGATGCTTTTCATTGAAATCCTTAGCGTATTGCAAATAAAAATCCAATAGGTGATTGTATTTGTCGATCGTCTCATAACCTGTTTTGCCGTTATCCACGTAACCTAATGGAGATTCTTTCGGATAGTAAATATCTTGTGTACCGGTAGCCATATCCATACCTAAATTCAAGTTCGCACGTAATTCGGGAAGGAAATGGAATTTATAATCAACTTGGATATTACCGACCAAGTTTTTAGAATTAGCCTCTTCTTTTTTCTGTTGAAGCATCGCTACCGGGTTTTTTGTAGCGATTGAGATAAATTCACCGGCATTTTCCCAAGCGAAATAACCTCCGTATTTACTGTTGCCGTTCATGACTGGTTGAGTCGGGTCGAATGCGATTGCCGCTCCGATAGCTCCCGTATCGGCGAAACGATTATTTGAGATCATTCCCTTGGCGTTGAAGTTAATATTTAAATGATCTTCGAAGAAACTGGGAGCTAGGTTTACAGATCCAGTATAACGTTCGAACTTAGAGGTTTTCAATATACCATTTTGGTTTGTATATCCGACGGATACACGATAAGGCATATTATTCAAGCCTCCGGATACCGTGATATTATGATCGGTTCCCACTGCTGTACGGAAGATCTCTTTCTGCCAATCCGTATTTTCTTTTCCTAATAACTTAACGGCGCTTGATTCCGCCCCAAAACGATCCGTTACGAAATTACGATATTCGTCAGCTCCCATAACATCGATTGATTTGGTCTTCGTGCTGATAGAAACGTTTCCATCGTACGTAACCCGTGGGCGGGAGCCTTTTTCACCTTTCTTAGTGGTGATAAGAATCACACCGTTAGAGGCACGCGAACCATAGATCGCTGTGGCGGATGCGTCTTTTAATACGGTGAATGTTGCGATATCGTTCGGGTTGATCGTACTCAACGGGTTGGATACCCCTTTGATACCGTCATTGTCGATCGGAAGTCCATCGATAACGATCAGCGGGTTGTTGCTGGCCGATAAGGAAGAACCACCACGGATGCGGATACTGGCTCCCGAACCCGGAGCTCCACCGTCAGTCGTGATATTTACACCGGCGATTTTACCGTTGATCATATCGGTTGCGGTGGTGGTCAAACCCCGGTTCATCTTATCTGGCTTAATGGCCGTCACGGAACCGGTAGCGTCATCTTTCTTCACCGTACCATAACCGATTACGACAATCTCGTCCAATACTTCCGTATCTTCTTGTAATACGACAATTAAATTACTTTGTCCTTGGTTGATAATGTCTTGTGATTTGTAGCCTATGTAAGAAATACCGATCGTACTTCCTTTAGGCGCCGAGAGCATAAAGTTACCGTCGAAATCGGTAACAGTTCCATTCGTAGTTCCTTTTTCAAGGATACTAGCCCCAATGATGGGTTCACCTTTCGCATCTTTCACGTTGCCTTTGATCGTGACGTCTTGTGCGAAAACATTGCAGGAGAGAAACAATCCTATCAAGATAGATAAGATTACTCTTGCGTCGCAAGAATACATTTTTTGTTTCATGCATTAGACAGTTTAAGATTAATACTCTATTATATTTATTGAATTTTAGCCATAGTATATGAATGCAAATGTATGTTTATCAAACCTCTCATGTTGTTAAAATGTTTGTCGATACCCCTATAAATTTACGCAAACGTTCTCGCAAACGTTTGCATTATATGACCTAAATACATATCTTTGATTTTATAAAAAAGAGAACCATGAAAAAGCGTCAAATCACGATAAAGGATATAGCGAAAGCCTTGCATATTTCCCCGTCAACAGTCTCTCGGTCCTTGGCTGATCATCCGGATATCAGCCAAGAAACCAAGAATATAGTGAATGCTTACGCTCGTGAACATAAATATAAGCCCAATGCCTTAGCCTTGAGTTTACGGACAAATAATACGAAAACAATCGGTGTTATTTTACCGCAGATCGTACATTATTTCTTTTCTTCTGTTTTATCCGGTATAGAAGATGAGGCGGAAAAGGGAGGGTATCGTGTTATTATTTGTCAAAGTAATGAGAATTATGAGAAAGAAGTAAAAGGTGCGCAAGCTTTATTGGAAGCACGTGTTTGCGGTGTCTTGGCTTCTGTCGCTAAAACGACGACGATCTACAATCATTTCCAAGAACTAATCGATAGCGATATACCCATGGTGTTTTTCGATCGTATATGCACGGGGATCTTGACAGACCGGGTGGTCGTTGATGATTATGCCGGGGTTTGTTCCGCTGTTGAATACTTGATTCGTAGCGGTTGCCGGCGAATCGCCTTTTTCGGATCTCCTTCTCATTTAGCGATCTCTAATAATCGTAGGATGGGGTATGAGGATGCTTTGCGTAAAAATGGATTACCGGTGGATAAAGAGTTAATTAAGATTTGTGATAATTATACCGAGGCGCTTCGGTTGACCCCGGAATTATTGTCGTTGCCCAATCGTCCGGATGCGTTCTTCGCCGTAAATGATGAGACCGCTATTGGGGTGCTGAATGTTGTCAAGGCCAAAGGATTGAGGATACCCGATGAGGTTTCGATTTGTGGGTTTACGAATAATAGCTTAGCGGAAGTTAGCGATCCCCTGCTGACCTCCGTGGATCAACATGGTTATGAGTTGGGAGCTATCGCTATGCGTTTGCTGATAGAACGTTTGAATGGCGTGCGTGACGGGGATCGTATCGTGAGCAAGATTATCAAGACAAATCTGGTGGTGAGACAGTCTACCCGTTAAAAAAGTGGCTTCCGAAAACGTTTGCTTTACTTCTTTGCATGAATTTGAATAGGGACGACGTCCTGTTTCGGAATAATTCCGTATGTTTGTCACCAAACAAATAAATACCTTAAAAAACATAATTCTCATGAAAACAAAACCATTTTTGAGTTTTTGGCAAATTTGGAATCTAACTTTCGGTTTCTTGGGCATTCAATTCGGTTTCGCCCTTCAGAACGCAAATTCAAGTAGAATACTTCAAACCTATGGAGCGGATGTAGAGCAACTATCCTTATTTTGGTTAGCGGCTCCGCTGACAGGTATGATCATACAACCTATCATTGGTCATTATTCCGACCAAACTTGGTGCCGTTTAGGACGTCGGCGTCCGTTTTTTCTGGTAGGAGCTATCTTTACGACGATTGCCTTGATATTGATGCCGAATGCGGGATTGTTCTTGTCACCCGGTACAGAGACGGCTATTTTATCTCCCGTATTGATTGGTGCGGGTATGTTGATGATCATGGATGCTTCCATCAATGTAACGATGGAGCCTTTCCGTGCCTTGGTAGGGGATATGCTACCCGATGAGCAGCATACGACTGGCTTCTCGATCCAGACTTTCTTGATCGGCATCGGTGCTGTCGTTGGTTCCTTGTTGCCGAGTATTATGAATAAGGTGTTTGGTTTATCTAATACGGCGGTTGCTGGTGAGGTTGCCGATAATGTTAAATTCGCCTTTTATGCCGGTGCGGCGATTTTATTAGCGAGCGTATTATGGACAATTTTTAAGACAAAGGAATATTCCCCGGAAGAGATGGCTGAGTTTCGGCTTTCCGGTGGTGAGGTCATTGAAAAAAGGCGGGATAGCAATGGTTTTATGGAGATCATGCATGATATTTTTCATATGCCTAAAATAATGTTACAGTTAGGTTTATGCCAGTTTTTCGCTTGGTTTGCCTTGTATTCCATGTGGGTTTATTCTACGCCTGCTATCGCTGAACATGTATATGGGGCAACAGATCCTGCTTCCGCCGAATATGCGATGGCTGGCGATAAGGTAGGTGAGTTATTCAGTATCTATAATTTTGTGGCGATGTTATTCGCTTTATTATTGATCCCGATTGCCCGTCATTTAGGTCGGAAAATGACTCATGCCCTCTGTTTATGCCTAGGAGGGGCAGGGCTGGTTTCTCTCTATTTGTTGAATAGCACAGGAATGATGGTCTTTTCCATGATTGGCATCGGTATAGCGTGGGCAAGTATATTGGCGATGCCTTATGCTATTCTTTCCGATAGTCTTCCCGCTGATAAGATGGGTACTTATATGGGTATATTTAATTTCTTTATAACGATACCTCAGATCACGAATGGAATCATTCATGGATGGATTGTACGTAATGTTTATCATGGGCATGCCGTGTTCGCTTTGTTAACGGGAGGTGTTTTCTTGTTTTTCGCCGCTGCCGCAGTTAGTCTTGTCAAAGAGAAAAAGTTCAGTCGAAAAGTGTAAGGTATATAAGTCCGGTTTCCTGTTGTCAAGCGTAAAAACGCTATACCCAAGTCAAACAGCAAGTTATTATAATGTAGGTAGAAAAACGTATCTCAGATAATCCCGGGTCACCCCGGGACAACAACAGGAAACCAATGGACTAACTACTAAAAGGCTTCTTCCTCTTCCTTTTGGCGTGATCCTATGACGCGAAGAACTAACATCGCTACCGTAATCACACCGAGGGATCCCATGGTTACGTTTTTAGTAACCTCATTGTCAAATGTTGTAGTTCCGACTAATACCAATACGATAAATGAAACCATCATGATTGCATCAGCCAAATCTTTATTTATTCTCATGATCTTCTTATTTTTTTAGGATTCGATAATTGTTGTATTTTATTATTCTTTTTCCAAGACTTCCTCTTCCGATGACGTCCCGGTACTACTCAGTCCTTTCATTATGCCATATAGACCAACACATAGAGTGCCCATAACTACTACTAATTTAATATAGTCGTTAGGGATGATAGAACTGCATGCGAATACACAACCTGCGATTGTTAGAAGAACATAAAGATATATACGTATTTTACCTGATTTATTAGTTGTCATAATTGTAGTTTTTAATTGTTTATAATAATGTAAATGGGCAATAACTCCCCGGAAATATTGATTTAATAAATGCAATATTCCTGCCGATAAGACATATCAATGACTTACCGAAAGATACAAATATGAAACAATTAAAAACTAAATAATGAGTTTTCGTAGGGCAAAGACATGCTCTCCCATACGACACAGAAGTGTGGATAAATTTATGATCTGATAAGTGGATATATGTTGAGATACTCTATGAAGTTGATTTACTCCTCTCAAACGCATGTCTTGAAGGGATTTCTCCATATTTTTCCATATCCGTATTTCGATAGTGTTGTTTGTCGTTTGTGAAATCCTGCGGGGAGTTAAGCAGTTGCTGCTTTTCAGCTCGTTACTTAATACTTCGAAACGACGTTGGGCATCCGCCGTGTTTTTTTCTTTCATAACGGCCTCTTTAGTCGCAGACATAACCTCATCCATACTCTTTGTTCCTTCTTCGGGAGCAAACAGCATGAAGCTAATCAACAGACCTAATATGAATAGAAAATTCTTCATGGCGCAAATATACAAGTATTTCTTTAGATAATAACAACAGTATATGTTATTTGTTTTTTATTTTTGTAGTTATTTTAAGAATAAAACAATAGAATGGAGAATAACAGATCGAGAATTCAAGCTTGGTTAGAGGCGGCACGTCCGAAAACGTTGCCGGCATCATTTAGTCCGGTATTAGTTGGGTGTGCGCTGGCTTACAGGGATGGAGTATTTAAATTGGCTCCGGCGATCCTTTGTGTTTTGGTGGCTTTACTCGCCCAGATAGCCAGTAATTTTGCCAATGATTATTTTGATTTTAAGAAGGGGGCGGATAAGGAGGACCGGTTAGGCCCGGAGCGAGCGGTGGCTTCCGGTTGGATAACTCCTAAGGCAATGCTATGGGGGACTTTTATCACGTTGGGGCTTTCTTGTCTATGTGGCTGTTTCTTGTTGTTCTTTGCCGGCTGGGAGCTCATCGGTGTAGGAATTGCTATCGCGATTTGTGTCTTGGCTTATTCAGCAGGGCCGTTTCCTTTGGCTTATAACGGGCTGGGGGATGTGTGTGTCGTATTGTTTTATGGGATTATTCCGGTTTGTTTTACGTATTATGTACAAGCTTTATCGTTTTCCTTATTGTCATTCTTGCTTTCGTTGTCATTGGGGCTGTTGTCCGCTAATATTTTGATCGTGAATAATTACCGGGATTATGAGCAAGATAAGGCGGCTCGTAAACGGACTACGATTGTGCTATTCGGGCGTACGTTCGGGTTGTTAGCTTATTTGCTGAACGGTATATTGGCTGTCTTGATCACGCTGCCTTTATTGATGGATGCCTCACCTTGGCTTGTTTGTTTATTCGCGGCTTTTAGCGTGCTGTTTGCCGCCACATGGCTGGAGATGAAACACTATCAAGGCCGTGAGCTTAATAGAACTTTAGGGCATACGGCACGGAATGTATTTATCTATGCCGTATTGCTTTCGATTGTATTATTATTTGGTTCTTAAGATGTGCCGTGCTTTGAACAATCGCTTGGCCTCATGGAGACTTTTCTGTATGTATTTGGACAGGATAATCAATGTAACCGCTACGATAATCAGTAAGATTCCTAAAGCGAGGTGAGGGGTGAAAGGCTCTCCAAAGACTAAAACACCTACGCAGACGGCTGTCACGGGTTCTGTTGCTCCCAGTACGGAAGTTAGGGTGGAACCGATATGGTGTACGGCTTGTACCAATGTAATGTTAGATACTACGGTTGGCAAGAAGGCTAATAAGACGAGGTTAATAAAAGAGGGCAGGTCTGGAATGGGTTGGATTCCTGTTCCTGCCTGTGCTTTTATGAAAAATAAAGAGGTACTGACGATAAATACATAGAACGTAAGTTTTCGTCCCGGCATATCATGTACCCTCGATTTATTGACGGTTACGATATAGAGGGCATAAGCGACGGCGGAAAGTAATACGATGATTACGCCTAGCCCGTTTAATCGCATCTCTCCTCCATCAATGGATAGACGGGCTACTCCACAAATAGCGAGCCCGATCGCCAAGAGCGTAATCCATGATGTTTTTTCTTTGAATACAAACAGCATGAATAGGGTTACGAATATCGGATAGGTGAAATGTAGAGTCGTGGCGATTCCCGCCGCCATAAAATTATAGCCCCAAAACAGGAACATTGCCGAGCCTGTATAAAAAGCACCCAATAAAATCAATATCGGTAGGTTTCGCATCTCTGTTCTGAAAGATTCCTTTTTTGCTAGAAGCATACCCGATAAGGCGATGGCCGCGAATAAGAAACGATAGAACAATATCGAATCAAACCGCATACCCTTCTCCATAAGAGGCAATGTAAACAAAGGGATTAAACCGAATGTAACAGAAGTCGCTATTCCATAAGCGAAACCTTTTAGATTATTATTCATATTATACTTTTTGATAAAATGACCGCAAACATACGAAAAAGTCTTGAAATCTTGAAAACAACCTTCTCCTGTCGCTTGTTTTTATCAAAAATGATGTTTATGAGATATTTCTTTATTTTATTTGCGATTGCCGGCTTGCTTATTAATCCTTCCGCTGCAGAGGCTTGCACCGGTATTACCTTAAAAAGCAAGGACAGTACGACTATTGTAGCACGTACGATAGAATGGGGTGGAAGTAATTTGAACAGCCAGTATGTCGTGGTTCCAAGAGGATACACCGAACGATCGTATACTCCGAATGGGGTTGATGGAATGACTTTCACGGCACGTTATGGATATGTGGGCTTGGCAGTGGAGCAAAAGGAATTTATCGCTGAAGGACTCAATGAGGTTGGGTTATCGGCTGGATTGTTTTATTTTCCAAAGTACGGTGAATATGAGAAATATAATGCCGCAGTTCGGGATAAAAGTATCTCTGATCTGCAATTAGTGTCTTGGCTGTTGGGGGAATGTTCAAATGTAGAGGAGGTGAAAGAGGCTGTTAAGAAAGTGCATGTTATCAATATAGATCCCCGTGCGTCTACCGTTCATTGGCGGTTTGCCGAGCCGTCGGGGCGTCAACTGGTTCTTGAGATTATTAAGGGTGAGCTACACTTCTATGAGAATACGTTAGGAGTTCTGACTAATTCTCCCAGTTTCGAGTGGCATCTGACGAACCTGAATAATTATGTTAATCTTTTCCCGGGTACGGCCCCCAATCAACAATTAGGAAATATCGAGTTGTCTTCATTTGGTGCGGGAAGCGGTTTCCTTGGGATTCCGGGCGACGTAACTCCACCGTCACGTTTCGTTCGTGCGGCTTTTTACCAAGCTTCGGCCCCACAACAAGAAACCGCATTGGAAACGGTCTTCCAGTGTTTCCAGATATTGAATAATTTTGATATTCCCGTAGGGATCGAATTCCCATTAGGGCAAGTACCTTGCGACATACCGAGCGCTACTCAATGGACTTCGGTTACGGATATGCGAAACCATGTGATTTATTACCGTACGATGTACAATAGCGTTATTCGGAATATAGATTTACGTTCCATTGATTTCTCCACGGTTCGTTATCGTGCGGTATCCATGGATGGGACGAAGCGACAAGCGGTTGAAACGATCAAAATAGAATAGGGCAGGGAGCTCTTTGGGGGATATCTCGTAAGTCAATAGGATAGGTGATAAAACTCAATGGAATAGGAAACATAACTCAATGGATTACGTTCCCTATTCTATTGGGTTTCGACTGATGATCTAAATCTTATAATAGTAATCCGGCCGCAACTTCCTCCGCAACCGCGTCACCTTTTAGTACAGATACTAAAGCTAGGCCAAAATTGAATACCAAGCCCGGTCCTCTACCGGTTACCACATTTCCATCTACCTCGACAGCCTCGCCTGTTACCGTGGCACCAATCAATTTCGGTTCGAACCCGGGGTAGCAAGTCGCTTTACGGCCTTTTAATAAGCCAAGGCCGCCCAATACCATCGGGGCGGCGCAGATAGCGGCTACGATACCTCCTTGGCGATATTGTTGCAATAAGGCCTCCTTTACCGCCTCAGACTCGTTTAGATTGGATGCTCCGGGCATACCTCCCGGTAAGATCAAGGCGTCTATACCTGAAAAATCAGTTTCGGAAAGTAGGGCATCTGCCATATATTCCATATGATGGGCACCCACCACTTTACGGTCGTCTGTGATGGAGACTGTTTTCGTGTCTATACCTCCGCGACGCAAAATGTCTACGGTTCCCGTGGCTTCCATTTCCTCGAAGCCATTCGCTAAGAATACGATCGCTTTCTTCATAAGATTCAATTATTTAAATTTGTACACGTAAGTAATAGTACCACTCTGGTTATTAGCGCCGCTGATACTGTTGAACTTCGCCTTTCGAGCTGCGTCCAAAGCGCTTTTACGCATGGAGGCGTTGTCGATATTAGTTCCCCGGCCTACCTCGGCAAATATAACGTTGCCTTTCGGATCTACGGTTATATTGATAACAATACGCCCCTCCTCTTGGATCGTGTAAGCGGGACGGGGGAGACCTCCGGCACCAATGGAACGGCCGTTCAAATTAAATGATCCGTAACCGCCTACGCCTTCATTAGCCCCGTGATCAGAGTTACCGAACGGACTTCCTTGGTTACCGGTTCCGCTTTCAGCGTCGCCTTGGCTGTTACCCTCGGCGTTTCCCATACCAAAAGCTCCGGCCACCTTGTTGCTAATGGCCTGTTCCTTCTTGCGGCGTTCCTCGGCCAGACGCTTCTTCTCGGCTTCTTCCCGGCGGATACGTTCTTTCTCCTCCTCTTCTTTCCGTTTCTTCTCAGCCTCTTGTTTCTTGCGTTTCTCTTCCTCTTTCTTCTTTTTAGCGTCCTCAAGGGCTACGCTTTCCTCGATATCTTGAGTGATGAGTTCCTGCTTGGGTGTTTCCACTTGCGGCTCCGGTACGGGAGGAGGGGGAGTGGTCGTTTCCTGAGGCGGTTCTTGCCCGGTATACTTAGGCTCGAACATTCCGGCGGCGGCATCTACATTCCCGAAATTAACGAGTACACCCCCGTCTTCATCCGGTACCTCGGTTTTCAATACGGTAAACCAAAGTATCAGTAGAATGACACCGTGAAAAGCAACGGTACCGATCAAACTGTATATGTCATCCTTATTCAGTCTCATATCTGTTATTTCTGCGGACGGGTAGCAAGCACCATCTTGAATTTATTCTCGTTCGCTATATTCAGTATCTTTACAATCTCTTTGTAAGGCACGGTCTCGTCGGCATATAAGGCGACGAACATCTCCGGTTCCTTCGCGTAACTATCTTGCAAGAAAGGAGTGATCTCATCAAATGAGACCTGTACCTCTTTTTGCTTTCCAAATGCCACGTAGTAATTCAAGTTTGCGTCTATCGTTACCCTCGTAAGAGGTTTCGCCGCTGTCTGCTTTTGCGCTTGCGGCAAGGTAACCTTGATGGCGTTCGGGATTACTACGGTAGAGGTAACCATGAAGAAGATCAGCAAGAGGAATATGACGTCGGTCATAGAGGCCATGCTGAACGCTTCGTTTACCTTTGTTCTTCTTTTTAGAGCCATAATTTTTTATAATTGAAAATTGAAAATGGAGAATTGAAAATTAAATAGAGGAGAGTTGGCTCATTTTTAATTTTCAATTCTCCATTTTCAATTAATTAGCCGGTTCATTTAATAAATCCATGAATTCCATCGTACGAGCCTCCATCTTGTTCACGAC
This sequence comes from Parabacteroides sp. AF19-14, assembly GCF_003635485.1. Classification (NCBI taxonomy): domain Bacteria; kingdom Pseudomonadati; phylum Bacteroidota; class Bacteroidia; order Bacteroidales; family Tannerellaceae; genus Parabacteroides; species Parabacteroides sp. AF19-14. The sequence goes on from NZ_QTMJ01000014.1 coordinate 15,039, forward strand.
GTTATCTACTTGAGATACCAGATAGTTGTACGCGAACAATGTAATAATACCAACAACCAGACCACCAACAGTTGTTACCAAGGCCTCATAGATACCACCGGATAATAAGGAGACATCAACATTGGTGCCTGCGTTTGCCATATCGAAGAAAGCACGTACCATACCGGTTACCGTCCCAAGGAAACCAAGCATGGGAGCTCCGGCGGCGGTCGTCGCGATCAAGGGGAAACCTTTTTCCAGTTTAGCGATCTCCAAATTTCCGACATTCTCGATCGCTACGAGTACATCGTTCATCGGACGGCCCAAACGGGTAATACCTTTCTCGATCATACGGGCGGAAGGCGTGTTGGTGCTCCTGCATAAATTGAGAGCCGAGTCCACTTTTCCCTCGTGAATATAGTCTTTGATACGATTCATGAACGTCTCGTCTTCTTTTCCCGCACGGCGAATGATGATCAGACGTTGAACAAAAATATAAATAGCCATCAGAGAGAGCAGTAACAATACCACCATAATCCAACCTCCCTTAAAGGCAAGGTCTATCACATTGATTTCCGCTTCCGTAGGAAGGGTTACAGCCGTTAAATCCGGCATTTGATCTGCCGCCTGAGAGCCCACGGCCTGTAGTGAAAGTAAAATACTCATCGTTTCGAATTATGAATTATAATTTATGATTTATAACTATAAACTGTCACTTGTCAACTATTCAAGCATGCCTTGTATAAAGCGATCGTCTCTTGCAAACCATGGTAGAGCGCATCACAAATCAAGGCATGGCCGATAGAAACCTCCTCCAGCCAAGGGATATTCTTGTTGAAGAAAGCCAGATTTTCTAAGTTCAAATCGTGTCCGGCATTTACGCCTAATCCTAAGTTTTTAGCTAATTGCGCGGCCTCGACAAAAGGAGCGATCGCTTTGTCACGATCTTCCGGATAATAGGTCGCATAAGGTTCCGTATATAATTCAATACGGTCCGTACCTGTTTTCGCCGCTAGTTCGATATTCGCCAAGTCTGTTCCGACGAAGATGGATGTACGGATTCCTTGTGAGGTAAAGGTGTCTACCAATTCGCTTAAGTAATCGAAATTGTCCTTTACGTTCCAACCTGAGTTCGACGTGATGGCATCCGGAGCATCCGGAACCAGTGTGACTTGGGTCGGTTTTACCTTCAATACCAAGTCGATGAATTTATCACAAGGATAGCCTTCTATGTTAAATTCTGTCCGGATAAGAGGTTTTAGTCCATAAACATCGCTATAGCGTATGTGTCGTTCATCCGGACGGGGATGAACCGTAATTCCTTGTGCCCCGAATAATTCACAGTCTTGCGCTACTTTCAGCACGTTTGGCATATTGCCACCTCTCGCATTACGAATAGTAGCAACCTTGTTAATGTTTACACTTAAATTTGTCATTGTATATCGTATATCTTTTTTCTTTCATTACATTTGCACAAAAGTATCGGCAAATTTAGCAGGATTTAGGGAATTAACAGAATAATGTTGGTGAAAGATTTCATAACAAAGGAAATTCCGGTGTTAAAAAGTTTTGACACAGCGGAATATGCGTTGGCGTTAATGGAGGATTTTAAACTCAAGCATCTTCCGTTATTGAGTGATAGCGCATACCAGTGTTTAGTGTCGGAAAAAGACTTATTGGCGCTGCCGGATCCTTCGGCTACGATCGGTGAGCCGGTTTTATTCGCTCCGGCGATTTCGGAAAATAGACATTTACATGAAGCGTTGGCAATGATAACCCGATATGGATTGAGCCTGTTGCCTGTGGTTTCCGTGGACGGAACTTATTTGGGGGCGATTACCCGGGATCGTTTGGTGGATGCTTTATCCGAGCTATGTAATGCGGAGGCGGCTGGAAGCGTGATCGTATTGGAAATGATGCCACAGGATTATTCATTAACGGATATCGCCCGTTTGGTAGAGGCGAATAATGCCCATGTCCTTAATTTGCTATCCCATCAAGATAAAGATACGGGCCGTCTGCTTATAACCCTTAAGATCGATTTGGAAGATGCCTCTCCCGTGATCCGTAGTTTCGAGCGTTTCAATTATACGGTGCTTTATCATTTTATGGAGAAGGGGATGGTGGATGATATGTTGCGGCAGCGGATGAATGAGTTATTACATTATATGAATATGTAAAGTAAGGAGCGTAAAATGAAAGTTGGAATATTTGGAAGTGAATATCAGATCGAGAGACAGAATCTGATTAAACGCCTGTTTGAGAAGCTTCGTGAACAAGAGGCTGATATTTATGTGGACAGCCCTTTTTATACATTCCTTACCGATGCTTTTGGTTTTGAGCCAGTGGTGAGCGGGCTATTAGTGGGTGATGAGTTTGATCTGGATATAGCCCTTAGCGTGGGAGGAGATGGTACGTTCCTTCGTACGGCGGCCCGGGTAAATAAACAGGATATCCCTATTTTAGGCATTAATACCGGACGGCTGGGTTTCCTTGCGGATGTCAGCAGTAATGAGGTTGAGGATACGCTGGATGAGATTTTTAAGAATTACTATAAGGTAGAGGAACGAACCCTCTTGCGTTTATATACGGAAGACCGTGCGTTTCGCGGATATAATTATGCCTTGAACGAGATCGCCGTGCTGAAGCGTGATAGTTCCTCGATGATTACGATTCATACATTCTTGAATGGGGAATATCTGACTTCTTATCAGGCGGATGGTTTGGTAGTGGCTACACCTACCGGCTCCACGGCCTATTCGATGAGCGTAAATGGGCCGATTATCGTCCCGCAAAGTAATAGCATTGTCTTGAGTCCGGTCGCTCCGCATTCCTTGAACGTGCGTCCGTTGGTGATTCCGGATTCAGATATAATAACGCTTCGGGTAGAGAGCCGGAATAAATATTTTCTGATCTCTTTGGATGGACGTTCGGAAATATTCCCGGCAGGTATCGAATTAAAGATGAGCAAGGCCGATTATACGACGAAAGTCATCAAGCGCTATAACCATACTTTTTATCAGACGCTTCGGGAAAAATTAATGTGGGGGGCAGATGTGCGAATGAAATAATATTGTGTGCGTCCAGTCTTTGTCCAAATAGTAGCGGGTAGTATTGTGTTTTGTAAGCTATTGATAAATAGACTATTCCGTATGAATGAACTGAACGTATCTTATGTCTTTTGTCCAGTTTTTCTATTATGGGGTAAAAAATAGGCGGTATTCGATGTCCAGCTATGTCCTCTATTTGTCCAGTGCCCTTTTTTGATACACGCTTTTTAACTCTTTACTTTTGTCGGCAGATTAAATCTAGCTTAATGGAAGTATTTTCAATTATTATTCCTGTCTACAATCGTCCGGAGGAGATAGACGATTTATTAAACAGCCTTACCCGGCAGACATATGTACATTTTGAGGTTATCGTAGTGGACGACGGTTCTTCTATACCTTGTGAGCCCGTAGTCAATGCCTATAATGACCGCTTGAGGATTCGCTATTTCTATATAGAGAATTCAGGCCCGGGCTTGGCTCGCAATCAAGGGGTACGTTATGCGGAAGGAGAGATCGTGATTGTCTTGGATTCGGATTGTATCGTTCCGGCCAGCTATCTGGAACAAGTACACGAGTCCTTGATGCGTTATAAGGTGGATGCCTTTGGTGGTGCCGACAGGGCGCATTCTTCTTTTTCCGCTATACAAAAAGCGGTCAATTACTCGATGACTTCTTTCTTTACGACAGGAGGGATCCGAGGAAGCCGGAGACATTTGGATACATTCTATCCTCGGAGTTTTAATATGGGAATGCGGAAAGAGGTGTATGAAGCCTTGGGTGGTTTCTCTGATATGCGTTATGGAGAGGATATAGATTTTAGTATCCGGATTTTTGCGGCAGGCTATAAATGCCGTTATTTTCCGGGCGCTTGGGTCTATCATAAGCGAAGAACAAATTTCGTCCAGTTTTTCCGGCAAGTATGGCATTCGGGGTACGCTAGGATTATCTTGTACCAGAAGTACCCGGAATCATTGAAATGGGTACATTGCCTGCCGGCCTTATTTGTGGTAGGTCTGCTGGGGGTATGTATTTCCGCTTTTTTCGTTCCAAAGGTATGGGGGCTATTGTTATTTTATATTTCGCTGATCTTTTTTGACGCTTTAGTGAGAAATAAGAACGGAATCGTTGCGTTGTTATCTATCATAGCGGCTTTTGTCCAATTGATCGGATATGGGACAGGCTTTTTGGAAGCGATTTGGAGAGAGGGAATTCTAAGAAAGAAGTATTAAGATAATAAATACTATTTATATGAAGTTTGCGCTGCACACATCTACTGCCATAAGCTCGGTTCTAAAGGAGCCGGAGCATTTCTATGTAGATATTTATTATCTGATCATTTTAATCATCGTTACTTTTGCCCTACTTTTATTATCTTTTTTGCGTTATCACCTTTATAAGACAAAAAAGGAGAAAGAACTGAGAGAAATAGCGAGTCTTGTGGATAAAAATGAAATCTTGATACAACGTTATAGTCGTGAGATGTCGCACATCAAGGAGCAATTGGAAGCGAAGGAGAAATGCTTGATGGAATACCAGCATGCGGCTCAGTGGAAAGCGCATCGTGACGTGGAATCCTTGATCAAGGAAAAGGAACGTTTGGCGAAGTGTTTGCTGGAACAGTTGGATACGTTCAAGAAGTTGAAGATACTTTCTAAATCGGAAACGATATTGCCGGATTCGGATTGGAGAAACTTGATCGAGATCGTAAATACTCTTTATGATGATTTTATAAGTCGTTTACGTGTCGCTTATCCGGATTTGACGGAGGATGCCATTCGTTTTTGTTGCTTGATCAAATTGCGGCTAACCTCGGCGGAGCTGATGTCAGTCTTGAATGTGACGAAGGATGCTATCTATAAACGCAAATTTCGTTTGAAAAAAGAATTGATGCCAGATGATGATACTCGTTCCCTCGACGATTTCTTGGGAAGCTATTAGATCTGAACGAATAGTTTTCTTGTTAATAACTATGTTTTAGGGCATGATTTCGTTAAATCGAGTTAAGCGAATGAATTTTGCAAATAATTCAGTATGCTACATAACATAAAACCACCTATATTTGTACTGTGTTTTTCATGGTATTAGATTTAAGGTTAACAATTGAGATTGGCTGTCCGTGACGGATAGCCTTTTTTTGTATAGAGGCATGAATACACGAATTTTTGAGAACACTGCTTAAGCGCCCCTTTCCGAGGGTAACATCCATACTTTCAAAGTAAGCTAATTTCATCGGCAAAGTAAGTTAACTTGCTTTGGTATTTCAGCTAACTTACTTTGTCAATGAAGCTAATTGTATTTTTATGATCTTTTTCGGTTATTCTTTGTCTGTTTCGATTTTGTATACAATTGATGTGTTTTTGTACGCTTTTAGTTTAGTTATGCATTTAATAGTCAATTTTTTATTATATAATTTTGTCTTGTGTTTTTTTATGATTTCCTTGGTTAGCTGTTAGCACCAATTGATATATAAGGTTTGATGGCTAATAGAAGAGGGGGTAAGGAAAGAAAAATATCAAACGAATATACTTGGGACCTTAACGGACAGAACAAAATATAATATTATTCTGTTGATTGTTGTTGGAGGTAAGATTTCGTATTCCCTTAATTTATAAGAGTATATGCAAGAGAATAGGTATAATACATGTGATCGTTTTTTAGGCGGATTAGAAAAAGACTTTATTATTACGGAACAGATTGAAGATAGTCCATTGACTTCAGAGCCTTCTTTTTTGGATTACGGGATAATAGCAGTATGTAATAGAGGTAGTGCGATCATTCATTTGCTTGAAAATAAGCATGTATGGAATAAGAATGAATTGATTTTCTTATTTCCGAGACAGTTATGCTCAATGCGGAACGTGAGTGAGGACTTCTCGGCGAAGTTTATCATCATACCACATGTACTACATGGGGATGTATTAAGTTCCTTACGTCATTTTGATCCGGGATTTCATTTTTTCGTGAAGGATCATTTTTACTATAATATAGAGGATAATAATGGTATTGAGCGTTTTCAATCATTTTGCAAATTGATAGAGAATGAGCTTGAGCGGTATCGGGGTAATGGGCTTCTGAGGGAGCGGATTATATGTTACTTGGGGATTTTTTACATGGATGTTTACGACTATTATGTGAAAGTGCGTAAGAAAATCCCTTTCAGGACTAGTTTGAGAAAAGAGCAATTGATCTATGATTTCTGTAGTCTCGTGGCAGAGAATTTCAAGAATCACAAGAATGTCGGATTTTATGCGGATAAATTGAATATAACGACAACTTATTTAAGTGCGATCATGAATGAAAGGTGTGGCATTTCAGCCAAGGAGTTTTTATCTATCTATATAGTGTTAGAGGTAAAGTCGTTGCTACGTGACTCTCGATTAAATATACAGGAGATCGCTATATTGACTAATTTTCCGTCTCAATCGACATTGAATCGCTTTTTTCGTCAACGGACGGGAATGACTCTTTCTCAATATCGAAAACATATATTTTCAACATGATTATGTTTGATTTTCATATTATTTCTATAACTTTAAACTTCTGCTGCAATCGTTATTATCGTTCATTTGTTGTATAAATAACAGAGGAGATTGCTTGATTGATTTAAAGTTGGGAATTAGTGGTTATAATTTAATATGACGATGGGAAAATGTAATAAAATGCTAGAGGAAATGAGCTTTAATGCCCTATTCCAGAAATTACCTGTTGGAATTGAAGTTTATGACGGGAGGGGGCAGCTAGTGGATCTCAATAGGACGGACGAGAATTTGTTCGCTATAAGCCGGAAGGATATTATGGGAATAAATCTTTTCGAGAATCCTAATTTTCCAGAGGACAAGATCGCTCGTCTGAAACAGGGAGAAATGGTTGTGTTCGATTGTAATTATGAATTTGATAATATACAAACGAATGAGTACTATAACATAGACCCAAAAAAGGAAGGTACAAATTTACGTCTGTCTATTAAATGTGTGCCGTTGAAAGGAGAGGCTGAAGATATCTGTGGATATGTACTAATGTTTACGGATGAGACGGAAGAATATCAAAAGTCGGAGAAAGTAGAGGAACTGTTCACGAAGTTGAAAACGGTTATGCGTTGCAGTGATTCCTTGCTGTGGGAATATGATGTTAAAACCGATAAGATGCATATCGATCTGGACTTACGTGTTTTAGGTAATAAATCCAGATTGAGAGCAAGTAACTTGACAACGAAAAAAGATTTTTGTGAGATCGTACATCCGGAAGATCGGGAAAGGGTACTTGTACAAGGCTTTGAAAAGATTGTTACGGGTGAGATCGGTGAATATAGTATTCAATACCGACAGCTTTTTGAGGGGCAATATGTTTGGGTGAGAGCGTATGCGTACCCTTATAAATATGATGAGGCGGGAAGACCAGCGAAAATCCTTTATTACTTGATGGACATAACGGATGAGATCGCCATGCAAGATAAATTGCGCTGGGTGGAACGAGAGCGTCAACGGAAAGAATATGAGTTAGCTAAGGCTAAAGAGGCGAATCGGCTTAAGTCTATGTTCTTGGCGAATATGAGTCATGAGATCCGTACGCCTTTAAATGCTATTGTTGGTTTCGCGAATATACTGGCAGAGACCAAGGAGATAGAGGAGGAGGAACGAGAGTTTTATGTGGATATCATTGACAAGAATAGTGAATTGCTTCTGCAATTGATTGAGGATATCCTTGATTTCTCAAAGATTGAGGCGGGAACCTTTGACATTACGAAGAGAAATTTTGATTTTAAGGAGATCTGTGAGGAAACCTATGCGGTACATGCCTTGAAGATTCCGAAAAACGTTCGATTTGTTTTCGATCGGGGCTCACAACCCGTGACTGTTTTCTCAGATCCGAAACGAGTCGTACAGGTTATTTCTAATTTCTTGACAAATGCGATTAAGTTTACTTCGGAAGGTGAGATCAAATTAGCCTATAAGGTATCGAATGATGAAATACGAGTTTCGGTCTCGGATACGGGAATGGGAATCTCGGAGGAAGATTGTAGAACTATATTCGATCGTTTTGTTAAGTTGAACGCTTGCAAACAAGGTACCGGATTAGGATTGGCGATTTGCAAAAATATTATCGAGAACCTAGGGGGACGAATCGGGGTAGAATCTACATTGGGAGTAGGTTCCACTTTTTGGTTTACCTTGCCTTTGAAGGAGATTAAAGAGAATGAACCTAAGTTCTAAGGGGATATATATTATTTTACGGATATGTTTTAAAGCATGGTTTTGTTAAATCTGGTTAAGAAAATGAGATTTGCAAATAAAACATTATGCTACATAACATAAAACCTCTATATTTGCACTGTGTTTTTCATGGTATTAGATTTAAGGTTAACAATTGAGATTGGCTGTCCGTGATGGATAGCCTTTTTTGTTTCAAAAAATCATAACCATGAGATTTTAGGAGTGTAGCTGAAGGTTTTTTCGTAAATTTGCGCTCCGTTTGTAATACTAGATCCTGTATTTAAGTGTATGAAAAGAGTATTCTGTCCAAAATGTGATAATCAGTTGTCTTTTGATGAGACCAAATATCCGGAAGGGAAGGTATTAGCCTTCGTCTGTCCGCAGTGTGGAGCGCAATTTAAGATTAAATTGGGCCGAAAGGTGGTGAAGACGGCTACCGGTGAGGAAAAAGAGGTGAAGGAACCGGATTTCTCTTGCGGTTATATTACCATTATCGAGAATGGTTTTGCTTTTAAGCAAGATCTACCATTAGTGATGGGAGATAATGTGATTGGTCGCCGTAATAAGGATACGGAAGGTGTAGATGTCCCTATTATCACGAGCGATCCAAGTATGGGGCGTAAGCATTGTGTGATTAATGTAAAGAAAGACACTAATGGCAAGTTCGTTTATATGGTGCGTGACTTTCCTAGCTTGACCGGGACTTTTGTGAAAAATGTATTGGTCGGTAAAAAAGAACAAGTACGTATCGGGGAAGGTACGATCGTAACGATTGGCGCTACTACTTTTATCTTACATTCGGCGAACGAGGGAGAAGAAGAGGAATAAATATAAAAAACTTCAGAGGCTGTTCCCGTTTATGATCTCGATCTTTAACTTCGGGTCGGAATGATGGCAGATAAGGGATTTTGGCGTTTGTTTTGGGAGTGAGTTATAAGATATATGCTCATTCCGGGATACAGCTCTGAAGTATCACTGAGAAAACAAGGCTCATAGGTATTAAGATTAAGCCGATTAACATAAAGAAATGAAAAGAACCGAAAGAATAGTTGTATTAACTATGGTTAAAATAGGCTCTTAGGGTTTGTTTTTCTAGAAATTAGCTAACTTTTTGTGTGGTTTTTGAAATGTTAATGAGCACGAGGTTAAATAGAAATATGGACAGTCATGGAGCAGGTTTCTAAACAACAGCCGGTAAATAAAACAGCATTCCGGGTATTGGTGGCGTTAAGCGTTACGCATTGTTTGAATGATTCGTTGCAATCCGTTATCTCGGCGGTTTATCCACTTTTCAAGGATGATTTAGCGTTGAGCTTCGCCCAAATCGGGTTGATTACGCTTGTTTATCAATTATCCGCTTCTGTTTTCCAGCCTATAACCGGTTTGGTTTTTGATAAGCGTCCCGTGGCTTGGTCGTTACCTATTGGTATGAGTTTTACGTTGGTCGGCTTGTTGAATCTCGCTTTTTCCTCTACGCTCCATTGGGTCTTGATCTCCGTATTTTTGATAGGTATCGGGTCTTCGGTTTTGCATCCGGAAGCGTCCCGGATTACCTCGCTAGCGTCGGGAGGGCGTAGGGGATTGGCACAATCGCTTTTTCAAGTGGGTGGTAATTTGGGCGGATCGTTAGGTCCGCTACTGGTTGCTTTATTGGTGGCGCCTTATGGACGGACTCATATCGCTTTGTTTTCTATACTGGCATTCGTCGCTATTTTGGTGATGATTCCTATCTGCCGTTGGTATAAGGCGTATTTGAGTCGGGTGAAATGGCAGAAGAAGTCGGGTGAGACGCATGTGGAGATGCCTCTTTCTTTGGGAAAAACAGTCTTTTCGATCTCGATATTGCTGACCTTGATTTTCTCTAAATATATCTATATGGCTAGTTTGAATAGCTACTATACCTTTTACTTGATCCATAAATTCGGGGTGAGTGTACAGACTTCGCAGATCTGTTTGTTCGTCTTCCTGATCGCTACGGCCATAGGAACCTTGGCGGGTGGTCCTATCGGTGATAAGATAGGACGGAAATATGTGATTTGGGGATCGATTCTAGGGGCAGCCCCATTTAGCTTGTTGATGCCGCATGTGGGATTCGTTTGGACGATCGTGCTTAGTTTTTGCGTGGGGTTGGTCTTATCATCGGCGTTCCCGGCTATTTTGTTGTATGCGCAAGAGTTGCTTCCTTATAAATTAGGTCTTATCTCGGGACTTTTCTTTGGATTTGCTTTCGGTGTGGCGGGTATAGCCTCGGCCGTATTAGGAAATATGGCGGATCATTATGGAATAGAGGCTGTCTACAACGTATGTGGCTTCATGCCTCTTTTAGGACTGGTTACTTGGTTCCTTCCCAACTTGAAAAAGAAGTAAAAACAATCCTCCCTTTTTCGCTGTTATTACTCCAACTGAACGTCAATTACTAAATGAGTTTATGGTGAGTAATATAGTATCTTACAGTATTCTTTTGCTGTATCTTCTTCCATGCGCTTCATGGAGCCAAGGGAACGATGTGGATTTAAGCTTGGAACAATCTCTCGACCTGCTTCATAAGGAAAATAAAAGCTTGAAAATAGCCGGGAAAGAAGTGGAATGGGCTCGGAATGAGCATCAAAAGCTAAACGCTTTTTGGTATCCGTCGGTGAACGCCGCGGGTGCTTTCGTACATATGTCGAATCCGATAGAGGTACGGCAGTCGCTGAGTAAATATACGGAACCGGCGAAGGAGTTTGTCCATAATTATATCCCGGATAATGAGTTGATCATGTCGGTATTGGATAAGATCGGGCAAGGTACTTTCTCGCTTCCGCTGATCTCCCAAAACATCACTTCTATAGACGCTACGGTGACGTGGCCTGTTTTCACGGGAGGAAAACGTATCTACGCGAACAAGATCGGAAAGACGATGGTCTCTATAGCGGAGGTGAATAGGAGCCAAGTGGATGCCAACCAACAATCCTTACTGATTGAGGCTTATTTCGGGCTTCGTCTGGGACAAAGCGTGGTGGACGTAAAAACAGAAGTGTACAATTCTTTGAAAACCCATTATGACCAAGCCCTTAAATTAGAGCAAAACGGGATGATCAATCGGGCCGAGCGTCTGTTCGCTCAGGTGAGTATGGACGAGGCGAAACGAGAACTGGAATCGGCCCGTAAGGATTTAGCGGTCGCTCAACAGGCGTTTAAAAGCTTGATTAATATGGAGGAGGGGAGCGACGTACGTACCACGACTCCTTTATTTATTAATGAGGCGCTTCCTCCGGCCCAATACTTCAAGGATCTGGTTCCGATGAATAATTATATAGTCAATCAATTGAAATTGCAGCAGGTTGTAGCCGATAATCAACTAAAGATCGGCCGGTCCGCTTATGTCCCGAATATCGCTTTATTCGGCAAACAGACTTTGTACGCTGATGGACTGGATAAATATTTGTTGCCTCGTACGATGGTAGGAGTTGGTTTTACGTGGAATATTTTTGATGGCTTGAACCGGGAGAAAACCATCCGGCAGGCAAAGATCGCTAGTCAGTCGCTTCGTTTGGGTAAGGAGAAGGCGATTACGGATCTGGAGGTCGGTATCGATAAATTCTACAGCCAGCTACAAAATGCCTTGGACAATGTAAAAGCTTTGGATACGACGATCGAGATGAGCCGGGAACTGGTCCGGGTGCGGAAGAAATCTTTCCAAGAGGGAATGGCTACTTCTACGGAGGTAGTCGATGCTGAGGTTATGCTGGCGAAGGTGAAGACCGCTTTTCTTTTGGCTTATTATCAGTATGATGTAGCCTTGATTAATCTGCTGTCTGTCTGCGGTACGCCGGAGCAGTTCCACCAATACAAGATGGAGGGAAAGACCGAGGAGCTTTTGGGGAATTGAAAATTGAGAATTGAAAATTGAAAATTTAGGAGTTATGGATAAAACTAAGAGATATTTGAGTGTGGCCTTCGTCGCAGTCTTGGCGATTGTTATAGTTGTCTCGTTGATCGGGATGATCTTGTTGAAAAAGAAGCCGGTGATCTTGCAAGGGCAGATCGAGGCAACGGAAATACGTATCTCCGGTAAGTTACCGGGGCGTATCGATACCTTTCTGGTAAAAGAGGGACAGAATGTACGCCAAGGCGATACCTTGGTAGTCATCAATAGTCCGGAGGCGTTGGCTAAATATCAACAGGTGAACGCCATGGAGAACATAGCGAAGTATCAGCACCAGAAAGTGGATGAGGGTACACGAAAGCAAATCATCGCTTCCTTGCAACAATTGTGGAATAAATCCAAATCGGATTTACAATTGGCGAAGATTACCTATGATCGGGTGAATGCCTTGTATAAAGATAGCGTGGTAACCTCACAGCGTAAAGATGAGGTGGAGGCCATGTATAAAGCGGCTGAGGCCGCCGAACGTGCCGCTTATAGCCAATATCAAATGGCGGTAGACGGGGCGCAGATACAAGATAAGGAGAGCGCCCGCTCGTTGGTGACGGCGGCGCAAGGAACCGTGGAGGAGGTGGCGGCTCTCTTACAGGACGCTCGGTTGACGGCTCCGGAATCCGGACAAATCTCAGCTATTTTCCCGAAACGGGGAGAGTTGGTTGGGGCCGGGATGCCAATCATGAACTTAGTCGTATTAGATGACGTGCATGTGGTATTGAACGTACGTGAGGATCGTTTGCCTTTATTTAAGATGGGAGGAACGTTTGTCGCCGATGTACCGGCGATCGATAAGAAGGATATTGAGTTCAAGATCAATTATATCAGTCCGTTGGGCAGTTTCGCTACTTGGAAATCTACCAAGCAGACAGGTAGCTATGACTTGCGGACCTTCGAGATACATGCCTTACCGGTGGAGAAGGTGGAGGGATTGCGTCCCGGTATGTCCGTACTCTATCAACTCCCTTGATACTATCCAGTTGTAGAGACGGAGCGTGCTCCGTCTCATCCCCTCGAAATAGTATTTAAAGTTACTGTCGGACGGTGGGAGACGGGGCACGCCCCGTCTCTACAACTAAATAATTTATTGTCGCTATGCTAAAGAAGAGTCCTTTTTATATGGTTTTACGTCGGGAACTGGATCGCATGGTTTCCCGGAGATTATATTTCGGGGTGTGTATCGTGTTGCCTTTGTTCTGTATATTCTTCATGTCTACGATTTTCGGAAGCGGGCAGATGGAGAACATACCGATAGCGGTAGTGGACCAAGACAACACCTCCATGTCCCGGGAGATCATCCGGCAGGTAGAGGCGGTACCGACTTTCCGGGTAACCCGGCATTATACGGATCAAGAAACCGCTCGCCGTGCTACCCAAGCAAAAGAAATCTACGGTTATCTAGTGATCCCCAATCAGTTTGAGGCGGATGCCACGGCGGGGCGTGACGCTACTTTATCGTATTATTACCACTATGCCTTGTTGAGTGTGGGCGGTGAGGTACGTGGGGCCTTCGAGACCCTGCTGCGTACGCTTTCGCTCGCCCCGGTGGTTGTGCAAGCTACGGCGATGGGGCTGGGGGAGAATCAGATAACCACCTTCCTATTACCGGTACGATCCAGTAGCCACCCGCTGTTCAACCCGGATCTGGATTATTCCGTTTATCTGAGCAATCCTTTTTTCTTTGTCTTTTTCCAAGTGATCATTTTGCTGGTTACGGTGTACGCTATCGGTAGCGAGATCAAGTTCCGGACAGGCGATGAGTGGCTGGAGGCGGCACGGATGAATATGTTCGTGGCGGTGGTGGGCAAGCTGCTCCCTTATACGATTATCTTTTGTATCATGAGCGTCTTCGCTAACTATATCATGTTCGGGGTCATGCATATTCCTTTCGCTTGCGGTTTCTGGCCATTGAACTTGACGGCGATCTTGTTCGTGGTCGCTACGCAAGCGTTGGCGGTATTCCTGTTCTCGTTGTTTCCCGCTATAGCGATCGTGATTAGCGTGGTGTCTATGGTCGGTTCGCTGGGGGCTACTTTATGCGGCGTTACTTTCCCGGTCGATTCCATGTACGCTCCCGTACATTTCGCCTCGTACCTGTTTCCGGTACGGCATTTCGTGGAGATCAACCAGAACTTATTGTATGGCGATTACGGATTTCCTTATACATGGGTAAACGTAAGTTCGTTGTTTGCGTTTATGTTATTGGCATTGGTGCTGTTGCCACATTTGAAAACCGCTATTTTAAGTCATAAATATGAGAACATCCGATAATATGAAAGGAACCTTGGCGGATATCGCTTCCTTGGTCAAGGACGAGTTTAAGACGATCTCCACGAGCTATGCTATCTTGCTCGTCTTGGTAGGAGGTATATTTCTCTATGGCCTGCTGTATAATTATATGTATGCCCCGGATCTGGTGCGTAACGCCCCGGTGGTAGTCGTCGATGACTCAAAGACCGACTTGAGCCGGGAGTACATCCGTTTGCTGAACGCCACTCCGCAAGTCTCGGTAATCGCCGATGGTTTAGATTACGCCGAGGCGCAGGAGTGGATGAAGGAGGGGGATGCCGTAGGTATCTTGTATCTTCCCTCTGATTTCGAGACCCGGGTGGCACGAGGGAATGAGTCCCTGTTTATCATGTACCAGACGACAAGCGCCTTCCTATATTATATGGCGATGCAGGAGGCGTCCAGCGGTGCCATGTTGGCGTTGAACGATCGGTATCGTCCGGAGATGTTGGTGTTCTTGCCCCAGCAAGACGCTTCCAAGATCGTTTCGGCGCAACCCATATCAGTGGTCGGGACGGCGTTGTATAATTTTACGGAAGGATATGGAACCTATTTGATCCCGGCGGTATTGATCGTCATTATGTTCCAGACCTTGTTGATGGTGATCGGTATGATAAGCGGGGAAGAGCGGGATTCGGGTACCATCGTTCGTTTCGCCTCCGAGGGATTATCCTTTGGCCGGATCGCTAGGGTGATAATCAGCAAGACCTTTGTGTATTGCGTATTGTATACGATTTTCGCTTTGTTCTTGTTGGGCTTGATACCGCTATTGTTTGGCCTGCCGGATATCGGTAATTATCTGAACACCTTGATCCTGCTGATACCCTTCCTGCTGGCTACCAGCTTCTTTGGGCTGGCCGCCTCTTATTTCTTTACGGACTCGGAGGCTCCGTTATTGATGATCGCCTTCTTCTCGGTAGGCTTGATCTTCCTTTCCGGAGTCTCTTATCCCTTGGAATTGATGCCTTGGTATTGGCAAATGGCCCATTATATCATTCCGGCGGCTCCCGCTACGCTGGCCTATGTACAGCTCAACTCGATGGGAGCGTCGATTGAGCAAGTCGGTGTGGAGTACGTGACGTTGTGGGTGCAATGTGTCGTTTATTTCCTCTTGGCTTGCTGGGTGTACCGGCGGAATATCTTAAAGGCGAGCCGTGCCTTGTCGTCATTGTAGCTCCCGTATCCTGACGTCGATACCGCTACCTTTCAAGGCATCTTTCAACTCGCCGATCTTCGTATCCCCGTAATGGTAAGGGTATAGGATTTTAGGCGAGAACATCTTGGCCGCTTTCGCTGCTTGCGGGACGGTCATGGTATAAGGCTGGTTGACGGGAAGGAAAGCGATATCGATGTCTTTCAGGTCTTTCATCTCCGGGATGTCTTCCGTATCGCCGGCTATATAGACTCTTAGTCCGTCGAACGTGAGGATATAGCCATTATCCCGGTGGCGGGGATGATATTTATCCCGGCCGGGCGTGGTGTTATAGGCGGGGACGGCCTCTATCTTCATATAGCTGATGGAGGTATCCGTATCGCCGTTTTTTAGGACCTTCCCTTTTCCCAGCTTCTTTTGGCTGTTCTCGTTGGCGATGATTTCCGTACCGCTTTTCTCGACGGCTTGTATCGCTTTCGGGTCTAGATGGTCGCCATGCTCGTGGGTGATCAAGATGATATCGGCTTTCGGGAAAGTCGTATAATCGGCGTATTCGGAGACAGGATCTACCTGTATCGAATGATTGTCGTACGTAAGCATCAAGCTGCCGTGCTTGATGAACGTGATGATCAGTTCTTTTCCGCTCTTGGTCTTGAAAGAATCCGAGGCGAAGTTACTAGCGGAGGCTAAGCTCGCCATGAATAAACTACACATAAGCATACATGATTTTAGTCTCATAATCTCGCGGTTTTTTATAAGTGTTTCCGCGAATATACTCATAATAGATTAATTCCCTAATTTGTTCGCCTATCCGGTATAAATATTTACATTTGCGACGTATATTCTGATAACATGAAAACGAAATGAGAAGAATTGTTCTGTTGATTACGATTTGTTGCCAAGTATTTTGGGTGGCGGCGCAAAAGAAAGCGCCCAAATGGATGGATAAGCAACGAAAGGCGGTGGTTACCGTCACTACTTATGGAAAAGATAACCAGAAGAAAGCGTCTGGTACGGGATTTTTCATTACCGAGACCGGTGAGGCGTTGTCCGGCTATTCCTTGTTTAAGGACGCGGCGAGGGCGACCGTGACCGACGCCGACGGTAAAGAATATCCGGTAAGCCGCATCTTGGGGGCTGATGAATTATATGACGTGATCAAGTTCAAGGTAGAGGTTCCGAAGAAAGCTGTGTTCTTGCCGATCGCCCGTGAGCCGATCTCGCAAGGAGTTACCGCTTATCTGATGCCTTACTCGACCGGTAAGATCACGAAGTTCGGGGAAGGACCGGTCTCGGAGGTTAGTAAGTTGAAGGAGCCGTTCAGCTATTATAAATTGTCGATGGCGCTGGAGAGCGGGCAGGTAAACGCTCCTGTATTGACGGCGGACGGCGAGGTGTTCGGCTTGGCGCAGGAAGACGCGTCGGGGAAGAAAGAAGATTCCTACGCGGTCTCGGCGGGATACGCGAATAGCCTGACGATCCAGTCGGCGGACGCCTTTAATTCCACCTATAGCCGGATTGGTATCCGGAAGGCGTGGCCGTCGGACGTGAGCCAAGCGCAGGTTTCCTTATATCTGATGGCAAGCTCGCAAGACCCAAAGACGTATCTGGCTACCTTGAATGATTTCATCGCCACTTTCCCGGATTCTCCCGACGGGTATTTGAACCGTGCCAATCATTACGCTTACCACCGTGCGGATCTGGCTCCTACGGAGGCCGAGCAGGGGGCTTATCTGGATAAGGCGTTGGAAGATATAAACACGGCTTCCCGCTTCAGCGAGCGGAAAGGGGATATCTGGTTCAACCGAGCCAAGCTGATCTACGGCGTGGCCGTCGCGGATACGACCTTGAATAAGGAGCAGTGGACCGTCGATGCCGCTACCGAGGCGATACAAAAGGCGATCGGGGAGGAGGACTTGCCGGTCTATCGCCAATTGGAAGGGGACATCCATTTTTATAAAGGAGATTTCGAGCAGGCGTTCGCTGATTATATGAAGGTGAACGATAGCGATATGGCTTCCTCTACCTCTTGGTATTGGGCGGCGAAGGCGAAGGCGAATATCCGGGGCGCTAACTTCGGGGATATCATCGCCTTGCTGGATAGCGCCATCGCCAAATGCGGCAACCCGCCAACGAACGAGGCCGCTCCCTATATCTTGGAACGGGTGGATCTCCGCTTGAAACTGATGCAATACAAGGAGGCCGTGGACGATTATGATTTATACTACGATCTCTTGAAAGGACAGGTCGGCGACCGCTTCTTCTATTACCGCGAGCAAGCGAAGTTCCGCATGAGCGATTTCCCCGGAGCCTTGGCCGATATCCAATCCGCGATCCGCTTGAATCCGGGCGACCCGACTTATCCGGCGGAGGAAGCGTCCGTATATATCCGTATGGAAAACTATGATCAGGCGTTGAGGAGCTTAGAGAATGCCTTGCGGATCGCTCCGGATTTCGCCTCTTGCTATCGTTTGCGAGGCATCTGCTACGTCCGTCAGGGTAAGAAGGCGGAAGCGTGCGAGGCTTTCAACAAGGCGAAGGAGTTGGGTGATCCTGTCGTGGACAAATTAATAAAGGAACATTGTAAGTAAAGATGCACCCGGGCGGGTACGCACGTCCGTATCTACCCGGTTGCAGGTCCGTATCTACCCGGTTGCACGTCCGTATCTGTCCGGTTGCAGGTCCGTATCTGCACGGATGCAGGTACGTATCTGTCCGGTTGCAGATACGTATCTGCACGGCTGCACGTCCGTGTCTACCCCGCTGCAGGAATGTATCTGCGCAGTTGCAGGAATGTATCTGCCCGGATGTAAGGCACCGCTTATCTCCCTATGAACTTCTTGAACGCCTCTACCTTGTCGTTCAATATCAATTCCTCCGGAAATCGTGTCTCTTGCAATAACTCGTAGATATGATCGTACCGGGCTATATCGAAAGATATATGCGCGTCGCTACCTAAAATCACAGGAACCTCGTATTTCTTGCATAGGCGCAAGATCGTGAGGTTATTATCCCGGGCGGTGAGTTTCTTGCGGACCGGGTTGAGAGAGCTGTTGTTGATCTCCAGCAACGTGTGATGCTCTTTGGACGCTAATACGATAGGCTCGAAATCCACCTCGGCCGTACCGTCTCCCGGGTGACTGATGATGTGGACATGCGGGTTGCGGATCGCCCCGATCATCGCCTCCGTGTTCTGCTCGACCGTTCCCGGTTTGTAGCAAAGCGAGTGGATGCCCGCTATCCGGATATCCAGCATCGGGAAGTACTCCTCGCCCAGATCGATCGTGCCCTTATAGTCGATGATGTTCAATTCCGCCCCGAGCAATAACTCGACACCGTATATCCGGCGGGGAACCACGTGCAGGTTGCGGAAGTAAATCGGGGAGCACGTCCCCGGTATGCCGGGGGCATGCTCTGTTATACCTAGTAATTTCAATCCTTTCTCGGAGGCGGCCGCTGCCATTTCTTGCAGGGTGCTAAAGGCATGCCCACTGGCTACCGTATGGGTATGCACGTCAAGTAACGTCTTCATAAATTCGTCTTTAACCTACCCGCGAAGGTAGTTATTATTTGGTGGATACCCAATTCCCGAATAAAATAAGCGTCGTGCGAGATCAGCAAGATCGTGCCCCTGTACGCACGGACCATGGAGGTGATAATCTCGATGCTTTGGATGTCGAGATTATTGGTCGGCTCATCTAGGATAAACAGGTCCGGAGTCTGGTTGCTGATCATCAGGCAGCAGAAAGCCAACCTCATTTTCTCGCCTCCGCTCAGCTTCCCGCAGCTCTTCTCCCACGTGTCGTGCGGGAAGAGGAAACGGTTTAGCAAGGTCTTGATCTCGTGCTCTTGGAAATGACGCTCGTTGAAGGCTTGCGCTTGCTCGTACACCGTCCGGTCGTTCCGGACGATCGAGTACTCTTGGTCGATATAGATAGAGGAGAAATCCGCACGGATCAAGGAACCGCTACGAGGCGGTAACTGGCCGGTAATCAACTTCAGCAAAGTCGTCTTGCCGGAACCGTTATCGCCTTGTATCAGCCACCGTTCCCCACTCTTGATCTGGAAGCTCATCGGGGAGGGCCATAGATCGCCGGCCTCGGCGTAACCGAAATTGATCTCCTTGGCGGTAACCAATATCTTGCCTTCGTGTAAGCCGGATGCGCTGAAATCCAGTTTCATGCCTTGAAGGTCGGGTAGGGAGGAGCGCATTTGCTTTAGCTCGTTGGCAAGGTTCTCCATCTTGTCCTCGTGAACCTCTTTTAGTTTGGAGGCGCTTTTCTCGGCGTTCTCCTTCAAGGCGCCCATCATGATCTTGGGGATTCCTTTCTGGATGCTTTGTTTCTTTCCCCGGGATTCATGCTTTTGTTTTCGCTCGGCTACCTCACGGGCGGTTTTCCTGACCCTGCGAAACTCTTTCTCCTTCGCTTCCAGTTTCTCTTGCATGGAAGCCTGTTCCTGTTCTTTTTGTTCCTTGTAGAAATCATAATTACCCCCGTAAAGGGTAATTCCCCCGACGGATAATTCCGCTATGGAAGATAATAGGTTCAATAAGGTACGATCGTGGCTGACGACCAACAAGGTGATACGGCAAGACGTGATGAAATCGTATAACTTCTCCCGGCTACGCCTATCCAGATGGTTGGTCGGCTCATCCAATAGCAGGATCGAGGGTTGGTGGATCTCGATTCCGGAGAGGAAAACCTTGGTTTTCTCGCCGCCGCTTAATGTGCGCATCGGTTGGGAAAGGAGGATATGCTCCAAACCCCAAGCGTGCAGGGCGGCGAGGCTCCGTTCCTCGATCGTCCAGTCATCCGCCAGCGTATTGAAATTAGAGAGGGAGGCGTCGCCCTCAGTGATCGCCCGCAAGGCTTCTAGTTTCCCGTCGATACGTAGGGCCTGAGCCACCGTCTGGTTATCATATTGCCCGAAATGCTGGGGTACGTAATAGGGTGGGGTCGGATAGATAATCTCCCCTTCCTGCGCTTGCAAGGTTCCGGCCAAGATACGGAGGAAGGTAGATTTTCCCGATCCGTTGTTCCCGACTAAGGCTACCTTTTGCCCCTTGTTGATCGTTAAGTCGATCCCCTTGAATAAGACTTGGTTGTCCGGATGTATATACGTGATTTTTTGCGCTACGATACTCATAGTGTGAACTGATTTAAAATGTGAGATACTAAAATGGATAAGAAATACCGATGATGATCGGTTTCACGATAGCCTCGAATCTGTCGTCACGAAATCAGCCCTATACGGATAGAGGGCTTTCCGGATGGAAAGAACGACATCTTGAGATAAATTAAGCGGCTATTCTCATTGGAGTAATTATATAGTTATATAGGGACGCAAAGGTAGGAATAGTTTTGGGTTTAGGCAAATGAGTATATACTTTCATGTACAAAAGGGTATGCTTTTGCCCTTGAAAGTATATACTTATGAGGATAAAGCCTAGAATTTCTTTGTTTGCTTAAGGATATAGAACTTGGCTAAGTCGCCCGTGATGGGTTGCTTCTGCTGGTCCAGCATTTTCAGTTGGCCTTCCTCTACCTTATAATACGTGATGTCTCCCCCTTCTTGTTTCGTTGTCAAGACGTTACCGTCCAGCGTGTAAGTTCCTTTATCATTAAAAATACCGTCTTTCTCGTCAATATATTCGGAGCGGAGGGTAAAGGTTTTATCCTTGTTCAATGTCAAGGTCGTTTTAATACCCGGCGAGCTGGCGGCTGGTAATGTCCCTTCGTAAACGCCCCAGTAATCCAAGGAGGTCTCTGCGTTGTGCATATCCGGTACTTGGGCGGTTTCCTGCTTGTTCTTGTCTGTTTGCGTGGCGTCTGCCTTTGGGTTGCCGCTACAGCTGAATAGAGCTGCGGCTACCGCTACTACTAATACATATTTTTTCATGTCATTCAATTGAATTATAAGTTCTCGTTATTTAAAACCAGTTTGTGGATTGTTTTGTTGCGTACCGATATTCAAATAATAAGGATCGTGTCTGGGTTCCATCTGGCGAAAAAGCATTATCTTTGTGTTGTAAAACATAGATAACATTTTTATTCGTAAGATTATGTCATTACCAAACGATCCGATGATGCTATTCAGCTTCATCAATATGAAACTTCGTGACAATTATTCTTCCCTCGACGATTTATGCGAGGATTTGCAAGTGAACAAGAAATCCCTTCTTACAAAGCTTAAAGACGCTGGTTTTGAATACAGCCCGGAGCATAATAAGTTCTGGTGATCGGGAGTAATCCTAGCCCGGTAAACCTATGAGATTCGAACCATAAGTCAATGACTTACGTATCGTAATCCATTGACTTACGATGCGTAATCCAATGGATCGCACACCCCGGTCGACAAGGTTGTCTCCATCAAGTCTCACTCGATATAGTTCTTGACGATCTCTTTCCGGTCCATATACTTCGGGTACTTGAAAGCCGGTATGCCGAGCGCCATGATCGCTTGTATCTTGCCGTCGATCCCTAGCGTCTTGGCGAGCGTATCTTTTCCTTCCTGCCGGATGGCGGTGAGCACAAAGCCCATATAGATCTGGCTTACCCCAAGCGATTGCGCCATCAAGGAGGCGTTTTGATAAGCGAGGTTAGCGTCCTCACTTCCGAATCGGTTGGACTTCGGTGTATGGATCAGTAGCAGGGCGGTGGCTTTCCGGAGAATCGGGTCTTTACCCGCCTTGTGTTCCTCTTTCAACCGATTGAATACCGGTACGTATTTATAGACATCCTTCATAAACGGCTTGACCACACATTTCACGACGGGATTCAATAATAGCTTCGCCAAGGAGTCGAACACACCTATCGTATAATCGCTCACCTGCCGTAGCTTTTGCGGATCGGTGACGACGGTAAACGAAAGGCTTTGGGAGTTTGTAGCCGTCGGCGCAGAATGAGCGGCCTCCACGATCTTGTCCAGCATCTCCTTGGGGACGGGCCTCGAGGTCAATGTCCGGTTGGAACGGCGTGACTTGATCAGCAACATCACCTGATCCGGCGTAGGCATCTGGCTGTAATCGATCGTATGCGTTTTCTCCGGCGGGAATTCGCTGTGCGACACGGAGCCCGTCGGACATACGTCCACGCAATGCCCGCAAACGATGCAGCTTTCTACACGTACCAGCCCGATCGTCTCTCCGGCCCTTTCTTGCGTGAATATATCCGAAGGGCATACCCGTACGCATTTCCCGCATTTGATACAACTCTCTTGGTCTATGTTTAGTGTCATCCTTTTCCTCCTTTTGATAAGTAAAATAAAAACTCCTGCAACCATCAAGATTACAGGAGTCTATATATAAACAATTATTTTATTGTTTAGTTGATTACTTCTTCATAGCTTCCTCGATAGCAACCGCTACAGCAACCGTAGCACCTACCATCGGGTTGTTACCCATACCCAAGAAGCCCATCATTTCCACGTGAGCAGGTACGGAAGAAGAACCAGCGAACTGAGCGTCACCGTGCATACGGCCCATTGTGTCGGTCATACCATAAGAAGCAGGACCAGCGGCCATGTTGTCCGGGTGCAAAGTACGGCCCGTACCACCACCAGAAGCAACAGAGAAATACGGGTGACCGTTCTCCATACATTCTTTCTTATAAGTACCGGCTACCGGGTGTTGGAAACGAGTCGGGTTCGTAGAGTTACCCGTGATAGATACGTCAACACCTTCCTTACGCATGATAGCCACACCCTCGCGAACGTCGTCAGCGCCGTAGCACTTAACTTTCGCACGAAGACCGTTAGAGTAAGCTTTCTCCTCGATAACGTTCACCTCACCTGTCATGTAGTCGAACTGAGTCTGTACATACGTGAAACCGTTGATACGAGAGATGATCTTAGCGGCATCCTTACCTAAACCGTTCAAGATAACACGCAAAGGCTCTTTACGAACCTTGTTTGCCATCTCGGCGATCTTGATAGCACCCTCAGCTGCGGCGAAAGACTCGTGGCCAGCCAAGAAAGCGAAACACTTAGTCTCCTCGCGAAGCAAACGAGCGGCCAAGTTACCGTGGCCGATACCCACCTTACGGTCGTCAGCAACAGAACCAGCGATACAGAATGCCTGCAAACCGATACCGATAGCCTCGGCAGCCTCGGCAGCGTTCGTACAACCTTTCTTGATAGCGATAGCGGCACCTACTACGTAAGCCCAGCAAGCGTTCTCGAAACAAATCGGTTGAGTTTCCTTACACATTGTATAAGGGTCGATACCTTTAGCATCGCAGATAGCCTTTGCGTCTTCGATACCGTTGATACCATATTCGTTTAATACCGCGTTGATATGATCAATACGACGGTCATAACTTTCAAATAAAGCCATATTATTTTTTTACTTTTTAAAATTCTTATTTACTAGGAATAAAGATATCAGAAAGTTGAAAACCAATACACCGCCACAACAAGCCACGTAAAACGCCAACCACGGTTTCTCCGGCTTCATCACGAAATACGTGATAAGCGTAGCCACAGCCGTGATAACACTCAGCCCGATGAGGACACGTGTAAATGTTTTCTTATTCATTACGAGGATCGATATATTTTACAGCTTCTTTGAAACGACCGTAAGAGCCTTTCGCCTTTTCCAGTGCCTCGTTAGCGTCCATACCCTTCTTAACCATATCCATGAATTTACCCAAGTGGATGAATTCATAACCGATTACTTCGTCATCAGCGTCTAATGCCATGCGCGTGCAATATCCCTCGGCCATCTCCAAGTAGCGGGGACCTTTAGCCAATGTACCGAACATCGTACCCACTTGGCTACGCAAACCTTTACCAAGGTCTTCCAAGCCAGCGCCTACAGGCAGACCTCCCTCTGAGAAAGCGGACTGTGTACGACCGTAGACGATCTGCAAGAACAACTCGCGCATAGCGGTGTTGATAGCGTCACAAACAAGGTCTGTGTTCAATGCTTCCAAAAGAGTTTTACCCGGAAGGATCTCAGAAGCCATAGCAGCTGAGTGAGTCATACCGGAACAACCGATTGTCTCTACAAGAGCCTCTTGGATGATTCCTTCTTTAACGTTTAATGTCAGCTTACATCCACCTTGTTTCGGCGCGCACCAACCGATACCGTGAGTCAAACCAGAGATATCAGTGATCTGAGTTGCTCTAACCCACTTTCCTTCTTCAGGAATCGGAGCGCACTGGTGGTTAGCTCCCTTCTTTACAACACACATGTGTTGAACTTCATGTGAATAAATCATAATCGCTAATTTATTATATTAAAGTGTAATAAAACCTTATGCTAATTTTATAGTAATATCGCTTTCTCTAAAGATCGCACAAAGATAAATTTTTTAATCCAGCCATGCAAGAGGCGGGATTTGTTATTTGTCGTTAGGGTATGGTTTTAACGGTTCCCCATTTAACAGGATCTCGTACGTGATAGGGGCGATCTTTTTCATCATAAGGCCTACTCCGCAATATTTTTCTTGCGACAAGCGGATCGCCTTGTCTATCTTGGCTGCGTCTTCCTTGTTCCCTTGGATATGGTAGGTCATGTGGAATGCGGTGTATACCATGGGGATGGTGTCGGAGCTCTCGGCCTTCACGTCAATGGATACTTTCTCGAAACGTACCCTCATCTTGTTGAACAAAGGGATTACGTCCATGGCGCTGCATCCGGCTAAGGCTACGAGCATTAGGGCTTTGGGGCGGGGGCCCTCGTCGTTGCCCCCGTTCTCCATATCCCTGTCTATTGTCACCTTATGCCCGTCTAGCAAGGTCTCGAATGTCAAGTCCTTTTCCCAGTTTAGAGTGATTTGAGCGGACATGTTATTCTTGTTTATTTTAGTATTTCTTGAAGTTTAGCGTCGATCTCCTCGCCATGTAGGTTCTTGGCGATGATCGTTCCGTCCTTATCTACCAATACGGTGTGAGGGATGCTGTTTACCCCGTATAGTTGGGCACCGGAGTTTTTCCAGCCTTGCAAGTCGGAGAGTTGGGGCCATGTGATATTTAGGTCCTTTACGCCTTTCGCCCATGCGTCTGCCTTGCTATCCAAGGAGATGCCAACGATCTCGAAACCTTTGTTCTTGTATTTCTTGTAAGCGGCTACCAAATTCGGCATATCCCGGCGGCAAGGAGGACACCAGCTTGCCCAAAAATCGATCAACACGATGTTCTTGCCATTGCCTACGAACTCGGATAGCTTGTGCGTCTTACCGTTCGGGTCGGCCATCTCGAAGTCCACGAACTTCTTGCCTACGGCTACGGTTTTCAGTACATCTAGGTGAGCCATGAGCTTATTGATGTTCGGAACGGCCTTGAAAGCGGAGTCCGCCTTGGCGATAATCTCGTTCTGGGCCGCCTCGTCCAAGCTATAACGGAAATCGTATAATAACTTGGCGGCGGATTGCTTGGTCGTATTATTCAATATGTAAGTCTTGACGGCATCGGTTACCTTTTGGTCGATCTCGTCATATTTCTTCTCGGCGGCGCTTACGACTTCCTTGTCCTCAGATTTCATGTCTGCGGAAAGTTTCTCCAGATCCGCACGCAAAGTCTTCATTTGTGCTTGCAGGGCTTTCAATCCGTCATTCTCCGGTGTTCCAGAAACGGCGGAAGCTGCCTCATCAAGAATAGCCTGTAATTTACCATTTTCCAATACGAA
This sequence comes from Parabacteroides sp. AF19-14, assembly GCF_003635485.1. Classification (NCBI taxonomy): domain Bacteria; kingdom Pseudomonadati; phylum Bacteroidota; class Bacteroidia; order Bacteroidales; family Tannerellaceae; genus Parabacteroides; species Parabacteroides sp. AF19-14. Next base: position 41,272 of record NZ_QTMJ01000014.1, read on the forward strand.
TATGCTTGTGAAAGGGGCGTTCTCGCCGGAAGCGGCACGTTTGGGTTCCACGACATCCTCGGCGAAGGCAAGCTTGCGTAAGGCGGGGGCGTTCTGTGTTCCCTTGAACGTGAACGTGCCGTTCTGCACCAATGCGCTATCCATTGGGGCGGCGTCTTGTACGCCATATTCATACAGGTAAACGTATTTGCCGTTTAGATCGGCGTTCGCTACTGTACCGGAGATCTCATAACTCGGTTTTTCACTACAAGCAACCAAGAGTAAAGCCGCTGCGGCAAGAGTAAGATACTTTTTCATTTTGTATTTGTGTTATGTAAGTAATGTATTAAAATATGGAATATTGACTTCGCAAATATACGAAGTCTTTTGTGAAAACCGGACGCAAACCGATGAATAGTTTGCGCCCGGTATGGATATATAGAGAGTGTATTAAAGAGGGCGTATTTTATGGGGTATATCTTGCGAATTGGAAATAACATTTTCCTGAATGCAAGTAGGGTAGCATTTTATTCTCCGAGCTATATGTGCCACCCAGAACCCAGACCGGTTGCCGGTTTGGATCATGATCTCCCGTGAAGTCGAATCCTTGGTAAATATTTTTATCTTCTCTGATTGGTAGAGGGATAGACGTTGCCCCAAAGTCTTTGCCTGTACCGGGCGAGATATAGATATGTGTCAGGTTCTTCTTGTTGCCGTATCCGACACCTGCGTTTCCAAAGCGGACATAGCCCCCGTTTACGGCCCGGTAACATCTCCCGTGGCTTCCGAGGTTTCCTACGATCCCTCCCCGGTAGTCGGTACCAAGCGTGCTGGTCGCTTTTTGCTGTCCGTTGATTTCTCCCATATTGTAGCAATCCAGTACGTAACTGTCGTCGTTATCGTTAGCCTTTTCTATGCTACCCACGATACCTCCAATGCCATGGCTGTCTTCTTTATCTTTCGGATAGTCTATATTTGCCCGGTTACAGCAGTAACGGACATGTGCTCCCCCTTGCTTCACATACCCCAAGATACCTCCTGCTCCATAATACTTGGCATTCCTGTTTATGGTGATATTTCCGTGGTTAACGGATTTATAAATTGTAATGGCATCCTCGGCGGCACCGGCTATACCGCCCACTCCGCATTCTTTATCTCCTGCGATACCTTGGATTACGCCGAAATTAGCTGCGTCATAAACCTCTATGTCTTTTCCTGAAGTTTTCCCTATGATACCGCCTACGTTATTTGTGGCTGATATCTTACCTAAATTCACGACTTTATTGATCTTTACGCTAGTTCCCGCTACCATACTCCCGAAAATGCCTCCGATATAATTGGATCCTGAGGAGATATTACTGTAATTTACTAGATTGGAAAACTCACAGTGGGATGAGCACGATGCTTGTCCGATAATTCCTCCTACCATAATGGCGCTATTATTCCCATTATTAAATGTTTCTGTTTTCACGCCGCAATCTGATATTTGAGTATCGCTCGCATATCCGATGATTCCTCCGACTGTACTTCTGCCGTAAATGGAAGGTTGCGTGAAGAGTCTTCTGAGAGTAGATTTATCGGCATATCCGACAATTCCTCCAATAGAAGCGGCATTTTCTCGATAGGGTTTTTCCGAATTTATGTTACCCGGGAAAATAGGTCGTGGAATCTTGCTCACGATTACGTTCGTGGTACTGAATTCGGGGGTATAGGTTCCTGTCAACGTCCCATTATATAATTTTCCGATGATTCCTCCTACGTTATTTCCTCCTTTTATTTTGATGTTGGGATTAATCACCAATATTTCCGGATCCAAAAGAATTTCTTTCCCCGGTTCTTGGTAAGATAAGGCTCCGGCTAAAGTGCCACAAATCCCTGAAGAAGCTTCAAGGGATTCATTATCCATATACAATCGTGAGGCCGGGGTAAATTGTATTTGGGTATCATCTAAAGAACCGAAAATACCTCCTATAACAGACTGCCCGGTTATCGAGGCATGAAACAAGGATTCCCCTTTAAGCTCTATCGTAAATGCGTTAGCGTGTGTTTTGTGGGAATATCCGATCATTCCACCCACATAACTACCCCCTTGGATTTGAGACCGATTTGCCGGATTGGACAACTGGAAGTTCTCGATGGTGATGAGGATACTGGTAGGGGCTTCCGACCGGATCTGACCGATCAATCCGCCGACATAGGAGCTACCTTTGATCGGCATGTCGATGGTTATGTCTTTGAAACTGGATGCCGCCTGTAAGAATGCCTCACCGATCAATCCGCCTACGTTCTGGTTACCGGATATCGGGAAATCGTTTAAGGTGGTATGTTGCAGCTTAATTTTTCTGGCATCGATTTGACCATATAATTTCCCGATCAGACCGGCCACATGATTATTCCCTCTCAAGTTTTTGAAAATCCCGTCGCTACTGATATCCTCCACTTGAATGGAAGCGTTCTCGGCCCAGCCGATCAACGCTCCGATATAAGAGCTGCCGGATTCCGAGAATGAGACGCCTAATCGCACATTCCGGATACTGATTTGTGCCAACGACTGGGCGTTGCCCTCGATATAGCCTATTAAACCGCCAACCTTATCCTTCGTGGACTTGATATTACCGTTTAAGGTTATATTCTCGATTCGTATATTTCCGTTAGCTACTCCCGCAAGCAATCCGCAACAATTCCCCGGATACTCTATATCCGCTCCTTCTATATCAAGATTCCGGATCACTGCCCCGTCGTGTAAAATGGAGAAAAGCCCGATTGCGTCGCTTTGCTCTCCGCCGTTCGTCCCGAGATAGGTTAGGTTTAGTATCTTATGGGAATCGCCGTCGTAGTTCCCCGCGAACGGGGCGCTTTTATAAGCGTTACCTTGATACAGGCAATTGGGGATAGGAGCTTTGATGTCGGCTATTTGCTTGAAGAATTGCCCGTATCCGTAATTACGGTCGTACGTGGCTAATTGAGACACGAGATAGGCGAAATCGTTGGTGGAAGTAATCAGATAAGGATTCTCTTCCGTACCTTCGCCATTCAGCATCTCGTAAATATATTTAGTATCACGTACCATACTGACCATCTTGTCACGGAATGTCAGATGATAGCTTAGTGGATAGACGCTGCCTTCTTCATCGAATTTTAACCAAAGTATATAGTCTCCATCTTCTAATACCAGATTATTAGGGATAAACATTTCACAGGAAAGAATCCCCGCGTTTTTCCGGATCTTACCTTCCATGAGCTGTATGGAGTTATCGCTCAGCGATCTCAACTGGAAAAAGATCTGTTCTCTCGTATCTTGTATGGGAGTTTTGCCTTCCGGCAAGGAGAACGTGCTTATTAGATGAGATTCTGTCTCTTGCAAGGTCGATCCGCAGTCGTTTCGTATGATGTCATCGTCTGCGCATCCGCCGAGCAAGATGATAAGCATGCATGCGCATATATTCCATATTGTTTTAGTGTATGTTTTCATGTTTGTTCGTTTATTTATAAATTAGGTTTATCAAATTGCATCTCGGATTTCTTAGGGATCGGAAAGCTGCCTGTTTCGTTGGATGGTATTTCCCATTTTACATCAAAGTCCCATCCAGTAAAGGTCTTTTCCGACTTTAAGTCTTGTAAGCTGAATATGTTCATAATCACAGGATTCGGTTGCTCTACAGTGCCCAGCATGCAGTAATTCCCAAAATAAGAAACGGATGCGGGAGGTGCGAAAAGATACCAATTCTCCCCGACATTCAAGTTCCTGCCTACCCTTACGTTTGGATTGACAACTCCAATTAGGGCATTGGCTCTTTTATTTGAGCGTCCCATATTTATACAATCGGAGATAAGGCAGCTTTGCTGAAGTTGGCCTACCAAGCCTCCGCTGCTATATTGGCCAATCTCTCCGGCGTTCAAGCATTGTGTGATAACGACGGAGTTTTCCACGAAATCATCAAGAGTGGCCGAAACCGAATTGCCGAAACTGACTAACGCTAGCGCACCTCCCATCAAGGCTACAGCGGGAACACCTTCGGGGAAAGTGATAACTGTAACAAAAAGCAAGGCTGAATTGACCGCGCAACAAACACCACTGACAACCGTATGTAGAACTTCTTCGTTTTTTTTGCTTTTAAGGATCTGTTTGGAGAGCAACCCTCTCTTATAATTCATCGCATCACTATAAATCTGGTGGTTTGCCCCACATTCAAACCATTCTGTTAATGCCTTTCGATTAGACATGAACCTATTTGTCATATCTTTGCTCCTCAGTTTGATGCTTGCGAACGATAGGTTATCTATTTTATTGGCCAGTTTCGTGTCCATGTCTGATTCCAACATGGCGATATCATGGGTAATGACACCTTTCAGCCTCTCTGTTTCTATAATCTCCGGATGACCGTGTGAAATAAGCCCGAATACGCTAAAACCTTCTGATAAAATATCGATATCATTTAAGACGAGGCTAAGTACTGTAAGGGCGCAGTTAACAAGGATTTCTCCGCTTTCTCCCACGATTTTAGCGAAAGGGACAAATCCGACAAGAGTAGACGTCAGCTCGAATGTGGCAAACCCCAAGGATACGCCATCCATGATCGTCCATTTCTTTGCGTCGCCTACCTCGCCGATCATACCACCGAGGTATGAGGAGCCTGATATCGGCGCGAAATTGGAACAATAGTTCATGGCAAGCGTATTCCCTGCCCTTCCTATCATACCACCGGCATATTCATGGTAGGAGGCTACTTCCCCTAGATTCGTGTTAATACCCAACGAGCCGGCAAGGATGGAACCGGCTATTCCTCCGCTATAAGAGGAGGCGATTACTTTATTGAAATTCGCCGTGTTGGTGATGGAGGCCAAGGGAGCGAATCCTAAAATTCCACCAGCGAAGGATGAATTAGCCTCGATCATACCTTCATTATACGATTTATAAGCGCCAAGTTGCGCCTCACCGCATAATCCTCCTATATAACTGTCGCCGTTTATATTCCCCGAGTTCGAGCAAAAACCGATAAACGTGTTATTATAATAAGTTCTCGGCTGGGTAGTTACCAGTGTGCTTCCGATAATTCCCCCTACGCCCCTGCTTCCTTGCACCGTCCCGCTGTTTCGGCTGGAAATGATGGTGCTCAATCCGCTTCCTCCGGCGATCCCGCCCGTTCCTACATTATATATAGAATTGGCAGGAAGGTTTCCGGGAGGAGCGGTTGTGGATGCGGCACCTTTGATAGTGCCATTATTGCTGCATGAATATACATAGAGCGTATCGGCGTACCCAACGATTCCTCCGGCACAATTGTAAGATGCGGTTACCTTGGTATTCCGGTTGTGGGAGTTCGTGATTTGTGTCATTGAGTACACTGTTCCTCCGCCAAGGATTCCTCCTACGGCAATCGCCCCGTTTATAGTGCAATCCTCTACCGAGCAGGAATCTATCCAGAGATTTACGTTCGGGTCTACCATGCCGGCGATCCCGCCTATGGCCATGCCGTCCGTGACTACGCCATCGCTACGGCTTTCGATGGTGGATTTTTTTACTACGCACCCTTTTATAAATGTCTTATTGATGCTTCCCCCCTTGGTGGTAACGGCTCCTACGATAGCCGATAGCGCTCCATAGCCGGTTATGGTGGCTTTCTCGATGGTGAGATTCGAGATGATGGCTTGATTTACGAAGCCGAACAAACTAGCGCCCACGGCGTTTTTATCTAACATTTTCAAATCCCGGATCGTATAGCCGTTGCCGTCATAATAGCCCGTGAAAGGATAACTGGCTGATAATCCGATCTGGTACCAGTTGCCCTCCCAGCCGCATTGGTCATTATAGTTGGCCATGCTAATGTCATTTTGTTGTTCGAAGCAGGTGTAGGAATTAACAAGGTTACCATTGTTGTGGAAGTTGAGGATCGCTTCTTGTATCTTCGCCAAATCATCGGCAGAGGTTATCCGGTACGGATCTTCCGGCGTACCGTTCCCATACAGGCCGATTCGCTCGTCACGGTTGGTTTCGGTGGAGATCCCATTCTCACTGACGGTAATGTAGCACCCCATGCCGAACTCCCCATTCCGCCCGTCAATGTCCGGGCAATCCGATTGGATGGTATATTCCATATATAGTAGCTGGTATTTACCCTCCTTCAGCCCTTTTTCCATAGTGAATAGGGAAGTCCCGGATAATCGCCGGTGCTTGGCTTTCCGTTGGATAATGTTCCCGTCGGGAGTCTTGATGTGGAAAGTCAGGTCTCCATACGTGAAATCTTCGGTTTCTTTCGTGAAACTGATCAGATCGTGTACTCCTTCATAGGTGTCCTCTGTGGAGGCCGGGATATCCGGAATGTTTTTGTCATCCGAACATCCCATCAGAATCAAAAGAAAGAAAAGGAGAAAAAAATAATTTGTCTTCATATATAGTTTGTTTTTAGGATTAACAGATATCGTTTCAATATGCGAATAGTAATCCTAAAAGCTGTCCGTGTGGCGCAAAACATTTGTCCGTGTGGCGCAAGTTTTTGAAATATAGTATTTTAATTTTCTTTTTCTTTCTCCGCAAGTTTTCGATATTCGTTAGGAGACAGGCCATAGCTCTGTCGGAAAAGGCGGTAAAATACCGAGCGGGAAGCGAACCCGGAGTCATAGCATATTTGATCGATCGAGAGGGCGGAGGGAGAGGAGAGCAGTTCGGCGGCATGCTTTAGACGAAAGTCATAAATATATTCGCGGACGGTCATATTCCCGCTGTAAGTACGTACGGCTTCCATCAAGTAGGTACGGTTGGTCCCCAAACGTTGTGCCAGATCATCCCGGTTCAAGGTGGGATCGGTGTATAGCTTTTCTTTTTCCAATAACTCGTTCAAGTTTATGAATAAACGTAATTCCCGGGAAAGATCGTTCTCGGGTATTTGCTTAATGGTTTCCACCGCCTTATTCTCCTGCCGGATCTGTTCCTGTATACGTCTGTAAAGCACTTGATTCTTTGCTTTTAGACATTGGGAATAAATGATATATCCCGCTAGCAAAAGGACAAGGAGCAAGCAACCGGTAAAGGCGGCGAACATCCAGTTCCTTGCGTATTGCCTCTCTTGGTTGAGCCGGTCTACCTCGTAAATAGTCCGTAGTTGATCCATCCGAGAGGCGATATCCAACCGGTTTACCGAGTCTTTCGCCTGTATATACGTATGATAGAGAGATATACAGGACCGGGGATCTCCGGAATGAGCCAGAAGTTCCGCTTTCTTCAACAAATCGTCCATATAGAAAGATAGGTCGCCCTCATGAGCAGCTAACAGGATATCCATATCCTTGATAGCCCCTTGGTAATCTCCTGTCATTTCCCGTAATTCTCGGCGAGCTTCGTAAAAATGCTCATAGGCGTTGGCCGGGATTTGGGGATGAATAAACCGGACTGCCTCATCCAACAATCGTCTCGCCTCTTTTATTTGCCCTTTCTTTAGGAAAGAGAAGGCTTGGAGAGAGCGGGAGGTGACGGGATAATGTCCGGTCGGGTCCACTTTCCCATGCTCGTCTCTCCATTTGACGAGGGCGGCGTAGCTGTCGGCGTAACGGGATATGCGTTCTGTGTCGTTCACCTTCAGGGCGGTCATGAAGAGCCATTCGTAAAGAACGGCCGAGATGTAGAGTACTTGGTTCTCGCCATTCTCGTAAGTGGGGCATATAGCGATCCCTTTTTCCAGCGAGGTGAGGGCTTGGTCGTACAAGCCGAGTTTATAATACATGCTGCCTTGTACCTGCAAGGCCATCGTCATGCCTACCGGTTGTTTAACCTGTTGCGCCGTCTCGAACATGGTTGTGGCTTCCTCACGGGCCTCGTCGAACCGTCTTTGCTTGAACAATCCGGATATAAAAGTATTATAGGTGGAGAAGTAGAAACTGTATTGCTTGGCATTCAATATAAAAGGAAGGCTCTCTCGTGCCTCGATGATAGCCGAATCCACGGAGTAGAAATTAAAGAGGCATTGTATGCGATTCAGCCTTGATCGGCAGATGGCCGGGGTGTCGCACCGGTCGATAGCGTCGTTGAGCGTAGCGTCCCAGTCGGCGATATCGTTGGTGGACATGGCTATACGCATCAGTAGATCATGCTTTTCCTTACCCACGCTCGCTGCGGCCCGTTGTCGCAATGAATCTGTCGGGGGATGTCCTTGCGCTTGTATCTCGTTATGAGACGAGAACAGGCAGATAAGCGATAATAGGAGTGCAAGAGGGCTTTTTCGCATCGAATTTTGTGATTAACTAACGTTAATAGAAGGTGTAAATATACGAAGTCTTTTGTGATAATTAGGTGCAAGTTGATGAATAGTTTACTCTATTGTGCCATTGAAGTAGCCTACAGAGTAAACGGATTAAAAAAATACAATAAAGCATTTGTTTGAAATGGTTTATAACTGGCTTATAATTAGATGGATATAAATTATGATGGAGATTTGAGTAAAACACGTACATGTTTTCGAAAAAACACGACCGTGTTTCTTGAAAATTACGTACGTGTTTTTGGAAAAACACGACCGTGTAAAAAATAGTCAAGTAAAATATACAGTAAGCTACCTGTTTTCTCGTGTTCACTTCATGGTGACACACCCTCTTCTTGTTGAAGGTTGATCGGTTATAATGATGAGGGCAAGTTTACCAGTGATTTCCCGGAAGTTTTTTTCGATGCTATTTTGAATGAACATATCCCCCTTCTCTTTTATTAATACGGATTTTTTTCCTTATATTCGCGTCACTTTTGAACACGTATCAAATAATTTCTAAATAAATCAATTAAGAAATGACAAAGAGTGCATTACAAATCGCAAGAGCAGCTTACCAACCGAAGGTACCCGCTGCGTTGAAAGGTGCAGTGAAAGCCGTTGACGGCGAGTATACTCAATCAGTAGCCGATCAGGAAGAAATCAAGAAATTGTTCCCGAACACTTACGGAATGCCGATCGTTACATTCGAGAAGAGTAACGAGGAGAAGGCTATGCCTGTCATGAACGTTGGTGTGATCCTTTCCGGTGGTCAGGCTCCCGGTGGTCACAACGTGATCGCTGGTTTGTTCGACGGTATCAAGGCTCACAACGCGGATTCTCGTCTGTATGGTTTCATCTTGGGCCCGGGCGGTTTGATCGATCATAAATATATGGAATTGACGGCTGATATTATCGACGAGTACCGTAACACGGGTGGTTTCGATATGATCGGTTCCGGACGTACGAAATTAGAGACGAAAGAGCAATTCGATAAAGGTCTTCAGATCTTGAAAGAGCTTGATATCAAGGCTTTGGTTATTATCGGCGGTGACGATTCTAACACGAACGCTTGCGTATTGGCTGAGTATTACAAGGCTATCGGTGCCGGCGTACAGGTAATCGGTTGCCCGAAGACGATCGACGGTGACTTGAAGAACGCCCAGATCGAGACCTCTTTCGGTTTCGACACGGCTTGCAAGGTTTACTCCGAGGTAATCGGTAACATCCAACGTGACTGTAACTCCGCCCAGAAATACTGGCACTTCATCAAATTGATGGGTCGCTCCGCTTCTCATATCGCTTTGGAGTGCGCTTTGCAGACTCAACCGAACGTTTGTATCATCTCCGAGGAGGTTGAGGAGAAGAATATGTCTTTGGACGATATCGTTACTTACGTGGCTGGTATCGTGGCTAAACGTGCCGCCGAGGGTAATAACTTCGGTACGGTATTGATCCCTGAGGGCTTGATCGAGTTCGTTCCGGCTATGAAACGCTTGATCGCCGAGTTGAACGACTTCTTGGCTAAGCACGACGCTGAGTTCAAGATGATCAAGAAGAGCGAGCAACGTGCTTATATCATCAGCAAGTTGACGAAGGAGAACTCTGATCTGTACGCTTCTCTTCCGGAGGGCGTAGCTCGTCAGTTGTCTTTGGACCGTGACCCGCACGGAAACGTACAGGTTTCTTTGATCGAGACTGAGAAGTTATTGTCTGAGATGGTTGGCAAGAAATTGGCTGAGTGGAAGGCCGAGGGCAAGTACGTAGGCAAGTTCGCCGCACAACACCACTTCTTTGGTTACGAGGGTCGTTGCGCCGCTCCGTCTAACTACGATGCGGACTACTGCTACTCTTTGGGTTACACGGCATCTTGCTTGATCGCCGCCGGTAAGACAGGTTATATGTCTTCCGTACGTAACACGACCGCTCCCGCTGATCAATGGATCGCCGGTGGTATCCCTGTTACTATGATGATGAACATGGAAAAACGTCATGGCGAGATGAAGCCGGTTATCCAGAAGGCTTTGGTTAAGCTTGACGGCGCTCCTTTCAAGGCGTTCGCCGCTAACCGTGACGAGTGGGCTTTGACTACTAGCTATGTATATCCGGGTCCGATCCAGTACTTCGGTCCGACGGAGGTTTGCGACCAGCCGACTAAGACTTTGCAGTTGGAGCAAGCTTAATACAGACTTATACATTATATAATATATAAGCTAGGGAGGATGTCATTTATTTGGCATCCTCTTTTTATTTACATACATTTGCCACGAGATCTTAAACCTAAAAATAAATCTTTATAACACATAGATTCCATGAAAAAGAAAATCGCCTATCTATTGCTCCTTTTGATGCTGATACCTGTCGGCTCGTTCGCCAAGGAGAAACGTACGTTCGAGATCAAGGACGGTCATTTTTATGTAAACGGGAAGGTAACCCCGATCCTCTCGGGTGAGATGCATTACCCTCGTATCCCCCACCAATATTGGCGGCATCGCCTTCGGATGATGCGAGCGATGGGCTTGAATACGGTCGCTACCTATGTCTTCTGGAACCTGCACGAGACGGAACCGGGTAAATGGGATTTCGAGGGAGACAAGAATCTGGCCGAGTATATCCGGATAGCGGGAGAGGAGGGATTGATGGTGATCCTCCGTCCCGGCCCGTACGTATGCGCCGAGTGGGAGTTCGGCGGTTATCCGTGGTGGTTGCAGAATATACCGGGCATGGAGATCCGCCGGGATAACCCGGAGTTCTTGAAACGCACGAAGCTTTATATCGATAAGCTTTACGAGCAGGTCGGCGACTTGCAGGTATCGAAAGGCGGCCCTATCATCATGGTGCAGGCCGAGAACGAGTTCGGCTCTTACGTGGCGCAACGTAAGGATATCCCTTTGGAGGAGCATCGCCGCTACAACGCCAAGATCAAGCGGCAATTGGCGGACGCCGGTTTCAACGTGCCTCTGTTCACCTCGGACGGAAGCTGGTTGTTCGAGGGCGGTTCCACCCCGGGAGCGCTGCCTACGGCGAACGGGGAGAGTAACGTGGAGAACTTGAAAAAGGTGGTGAACGAGTATCACGGGGGAGTAGGCCCGTATATGGTAGCCGAGTTTTATCCCGGCTGGCTGATGCACTGGGCGGAACCATTCCCCGATATAAGCGATTCCGGCATAGCGAGGCAGACGGAGACGTACCTCCAAAACGATGTCTCTTTCAATTTCTATATGGTTCATGGCGGTACGAATTTCGGCTTCACCAGTGGCGCCAATTACGACAAGAAGCATGATATCCAGCCGGATTTGACCAGCTACGACTACGACGCCCCGATCAGCGAGGCGGGTTGGGTAACCCCGAAGTTCGACTCGATCCGCAACGTGATCCGGAAATACGTCACCTATGACGTCTCCGAGGCTCCGGCCCCTATACCGCTGATCGAGATCCCGTCGATCTCCTTGACGAAGGTAGCCGATGTGTTGGCCTTGGCGAAAGAAGGGGAACCGGTAGCGTCTCCGACACCTCTCACGTTCGAGCAATTGAACCAAGGATACGGCTACGTCTTGTACTCAACCCATTTCAACCAACCCCTGAAAGGCCGTCTGGAGATACCGGGCTTGCGTGATTACGCTACGATCTACGTGGATGGCGAGCGTGTCGGCGAGTTAAACCGTTGTTTCAACCAATATGCGATGGAGATCGATATCCCGTTCAACGCTACCTTGGACATCTTGGTGGAGAACATGGGGCGTATCAATTATGGCGAGGAGATCGTCCGCAATACGAAGGGGATCATCAGCCCGGTCAAGATTAACGGCAGCGAGATATCGGACTGGAAGATGTACAAGCTCCCGATGGACCGGATGCCGGCTTTGGCCTCCGGCGAACCTTATGTCTATAAGAATGGCTCGCCCGAGGTAGCGGCGTTGGGGAATAAGCCGGTTCTCTACGAGGGAACCTTCCACCTGTCCGATACCGGCGATACGTTTATCGATATGGAGGATTGGGGAAAGGGCATTATTTTCATCAATGGCATCAATATCGGTCGCTATTGGTACGCCGGCCCTCAGCAAACGCTTTACATACCGGGCGTATGGCTGAACAAAGGAGAGAACAAAATCGTTATTTATGAGCAGCTGAATAATGACCGGAAGTCGAGTGTACGGACGGTCAAGACTCCTGTCTTGACAAAACTAAAGAAAATTACAGCCATGGAGAAAAAGAATCGTTTGATGGAAAAAACAGTAAGCCCGTTTAGCGTGGATGAGACGATGCGGCGGATCGAGGAGATTATCAAGTCTCAAGGAGGTTCCGTGTTCGCCATGTTCGATCATGGGCGAAACGCTAGCGAGGTAGGGATGAAGCTGCCTCCGAATAAGGTGATCGTCTTCGGCTCGCCGAAAGTCGGGACTTTATTGATGCAGCAAGATCCGTCTATCTCTTTGGAGCTGCCGCTACGTATCTCCGTTTGGGAAGATGCGGACGGCAAGGTTTGGATTGGTTCCCCGAATCTGGAGACGATCGCCTCCGAATACGGGATGGAAAACAGCGGCGTCATCGAGAAGATGCAAGAGGCCGTAACGAATATCGTGAGTAAATCGATAGCCGGCAGCCGGTAAGGCTCACGGATCTAATGCGATAAGAGCTTAGGAGGATGTCGGTAAAACGGCGTCCTCTTTTCTTTTATATGGCCCAAGAGGCTCATTTACCGTGCTGTAGATTGATAATAAGGTTTAAAAGTCTTCGGAAAAATTAGGAATAGATTGTATTTTTTTCTGCGGTTTTTAACATATTGTTGATTCTTGTGAAGGTGTCTTTTTGTTAACAAGAATAAGCCTTATTGGGTCTATAATAGCTATTTGTACGAACACATATCCGCAAGTTCAAGGGAATGTGAAAAAAATATGCATACTATTGTTGTTTATTAAGAATAATAATTTATATTTGTACCCGTATCCGAAGAGTGGATATAATTATTAATGTTAACCTATTTTTGTGTTATGATGAACAAACAGTTGGCTTTTGTTAAAAGCGGGCTGGGTTTGGCACTTTGTTTCCTTATGGTCGGTGCGGGTGTAACCCCTCCAATCCACGCGTCTAACGCGAATGTGTCCATCTCCCAACAAGCTAAGAAAGTTACCGGTACGGTAACTGACGCAAAGGGTGAACCCCTTTTGGGTGTAAATGTTGTAGTAAAAGGTACTACAAACGGTACGATTACCGACCTTGACGGTAAGTATTCCTTGGAAGTTGAGCCCAACTCCATTTTAGTCGTTTCCTACATTGGTTATGTATCTCAGCAAATTCCTGCTTCGGGAGAAGTGGTAAATGTGACTTTGAAAGAAGATACGCAAAACCTTGATGAGGTAGTAGTAGTAGGTTACGGTACGCAGCAGAAGAAAGATATCACAGGCTCCGTGGCAGTAGTCGATACGAAAGACCTTTTGGCATCTTCCGGATCTTCCGCTACCCAGCAGTTGCAAGGTAAGGCTGCCGGTGTATATATCGGTCAGTCAGGTTCCCCCGGTTCCCAGTCTATGGTTCGTATTCGTGGTATCAATACGGTTAATGATAATGGTCCGTTGTACGTAATTGATGGCGTATCAACACGTAACCAAGATTTAAGCTCCTTGAACCCGAACGATATCGAGAGTATGCAGGTATTGAAGGATGCCTCCTCCGCCGCTATCTATGGTGCGCAGGCGGCCAATGGTGTTATCTTGATTACGACGAAAAAAGGTACCCGATCCGGTCAACCTAAATTGACTTATGATGGATATGTCGGTGTTCAGAAAACAGGCAAGCGCTATGACGTTTTGAATTCTATGGATCGTGTGAACTTGGAATGGGACGCAAAGGCTAGTAACTATGCATTGTTAGGTTCCAATGAACTTCCTTCACACGTGCAATTCGGAACAGGTGAACGTCCTTCTATTCCTAATTATTTGACGCAAGCTGGTGCGGGTGGTCGTACGGATATTAATCCCGGCGATTATAATTACCCGGGTACGACTTATGCGCCGTTCTCTGACACAAATTGGTGGGATGAGGTAGACCGTGCGGCTATGATTCAAAACCATCAAGTTGGCTTATCTGGTGGTACTGAAAAGGGACAATATAATTTAAGTGCGAATTACTTCAAGCAAGATGGTACGGTTATTGATTCTTACTACCAGAGATATCAAGTACGTGCTAACACCTCTTTCAATGTTCGTGATTGGTTACGGGTAGGAGAGAATTTAACTTATGCGTTTACGAAAGATAATGGCTTGAACTCTAGCGGCGCTGAGAGTAATCCATATTCTTGGACTTATCGTGCTTCTCCTTATGTACCGGTATATGATATCGCAGGTAATTTTGCCGGTTCAAAATTCGCTGGAACGGGTAACTTCCAGAACCCGGTTGCCAATCAAAAGAGAAATAAGGATAATTACTATACACATAACCGCGTATTTGGTAACCTATGGGCAGAGGCCGATATTATCAAGGGATTAACTTTTAGAACGAATTTCGGTTTGGACTATACGAATGGTTATTATTATCGTATGGAAAAGAAGAACCCTGAGTTTTCTGAGTCAATGGGCCAAAACAATTTTGAAGAGCAATCTGATTTTAATTATCGTTGGGTTTGGACTAATACTTTGACTTACGACAAGACATTCAATGAGGTTCATAAATTGACTGTCTTGCTTGGTACCGAGGCTATTCGTGATGGTTTGGGACGTACGCTGAAAGGTCGTCGTTACAATTATTTGTACGAGGATAATACGAATACTTGGGAGTTGAATATGGGTGAGAATAACGCACAACGTATCGCAGAATCAAAATATAAAGGTGAATTTGCCTTGTTTGGTCTGTTTGGGCGTGTAGATTACGCTTATAATAATAAGTATCTGTTGACAGGTATTATCCGTCGTGATGGTGTCTCTCGTTTCTCGGAGAATAATCGTTACGGTGTATTCCCTTCTATCTCTGCTGGTTGGCGTATCTCTGAAGAGGCTTTTATGGAGAAAACAAAAGACTGGTTAGATGACTTGAAGCTTCGTTTTGGCTTTGGTGTTACCGGTAACTCAGAAGTGCCTCGTATTACGAACTTCGCCTACGAATATAGAACATTGCCAAAGAAAACAAACTATGACTTTACGGGTTCTAATACCTCTACCTCTTTAGGTTATCGTTTGGATAAATTTGGTAACGAGGATACGAAATGGGAGACCACCCAAATGTTTAATGTCGGTTTGGATGGAACATTCTTGAACGGCAAATTCGGTGCCGGATTGGAGTGGTACTATAAGAAAACGACAGATATGTTGATTGCGGCTCAATATTCCGCTTTGGCTGGTGAATCTTCAAAACCGTACATCAACTTTGGTGATATGAAGAATACGGGTGTTGACTTCAACTTCAACTATCGAGACAGTAAGGGCGATTGGTCATGGGATTTCTCTTTGAACCTATCTCATTATAAGAATGAGGTTGTTAAGATCTCTGAGGCTGATGATGCTTCTATGTGGGGAGGCGGTACACGTATCTCTGGTAATGTAACTCGTACGACAAAGGGACATGCTATCTCTGAGTTCTATGGATATAAGGTGAATGGATTCTATGAGAACGTAGATGAAGTACTTGCGTTACCTCCTTTGGGACAAGAAGTGAAAAGTGCGGAGGACGCTAAGGCTTGGGTCGGTAAGTTTAAATTCGCTGATACAGATGGAAATGGTAAGTTGGATGGAAATGACCGCACCTTTATCGGTTCTCCTCATCCTGACTTGATCGCCGGTTTGAACGCTACTGTAACGTGGAAAAACTGGGATTTGACGGCATTTTTCTACTCAACGATCGGAAATGATTTGTTCAACAATACGAAATACTTTACTGATTTCTGGTTATTCGAGGGTAATAAATCTTCTCGCATGAGAGATTTGTCTTGGAAACCGGGTGCTGACAATAGCAAAGCAGTCTTACCTGTTTTGGATTATCTTGATACCTATTCCGGAACAAACTCTAGCTCATACTATGTAGAAAATGCTTCTTTCGTGAAATTGAAGAATTTGGTTCTCGGTTATACATTTCCGAAGGAGTTGATGAAGAAGGCTACAATCTCTAATTTACGTATTTATGTGCAAGCGGAGAACTTATTCACCATTACAGGGTATGATGGTTTGGATCCCGAGTATACAAATGCGGAAATGAAAGATGTGGATGACAACGGTGTCGGTGCTGACTTGAAGAGAGGTATTGATATGGGCGGTTGGCCTTCAACAAGACGTTTCTTGTTTGGTGTAAACTTTGCGTTCTAAGGTGTGTATGTTTTAATTTAATTTAAAGAATCATTATGAAAAGTAAATATATTTTGGCGATAGGCTGTCTTGCTGCGCTTTCATTTAGTTCTTGCGGCGATGACTTCTTGGGGAAAGAACCTCAGGGAGCATTGACACCGGACGCTCTAGCCAATCCAACGGGTGTGGAATTGTTAACTGTTAGTGCCTATGCAGGCTTGGCTGTTCCGGTGGATGGTTATGATCCTTATCAAGCATCTCCATTTAACTGGGTATGGGGTGGTATTTATGGTGGTGACGCCAATAAAGGTTCCGACCCGGGTGACCAATCCGTGGTGAATGAGATAGAGATGTATAATACTCTGTCTACTAATGGCTATATAGCGCAGAAGTGGGCGTGGGTTTATGTAATGGCTAAACGAGTGAACTTAGCTCTTCAAGCTTGGCAAGGCGCTGAAGGTATGCCGGGTATGAGCGATACCGATCGTAAAAGCCGCTATGGTGAGTTGAAGTTCTTGCGTGCATTGGCTTATTTTGAGGGAATTCGTGTGTTTGGTCCATTTATTCCTTGGGTTGATGAGACCTATACGGAGAATGATCCTAAAGTACATAATGATATTAATATTTATGATAATGTATTGAAGGATATTGACGATGCGATCGCTAATCTTCCGGAAACTCAGACTGAAGTTGGTCGTGCGAATGTTTGGGCTGCGAAAGCATTAAAAGGTAAAATCTTAATGCATAAAGGAGACATCGCTGCCGCGAAAACTGTTTTAGCTGATGTCGTGAATAATGGTACAACCAGTAGTGGGGCAGCTTATGGATTGGAGGACGATTTGGATAACAACTTCAATGCGCTGACTGAGAATGGTAAAGAGGCTATTTTCTCTGTTCAATATTCTGCTGCTGACGAAAACACTGGTGGTGCTCCTTTCTGTCTGAATTATCCGCATAACTCAGGTCCCGGTGGATGCTGTGGTTTCTATCAACCTTCTTTCGAATTAGTGAACTCTTTCCAAGTGGACGCGCAAGGTTTACCTTATTTGAATGGTGAATATAGAAATAAAGCGACTGTTTCAAGAAAAGGTACGGGAACAAATGAGCCATTTGTCGTAACAGATAATAGTATTGCGGTAGACCCTCGTTTGGATTTTGCTGTAGGTCGTTATGGAATCCCTTACAAAGATTGGGGTATGCCTAAGGATGACTGGGTTCGTAATCCTGTAAATGGTGGTATCTTTATGCCGAAGAAACACGTGTTTAGTAAGGCGGAAGAGGCCGCTGGCATGAAGAACTTATTTAATGGTTGGGCACCGGGGTCTGCTATGAATATGCAATATCTTAGTGTACGTGATATTAAATTGTTGTACGCTGAAGCTTTAGCTGACGCTGGTCAATTGTCTGAGGCGATGGCACAAGTTAATGATGTTCGTAGACGTGCTGCTTTGGATGTGAATATTATTAAGTTAGAAAACGGTCAAGCGGCCGCAAACTATAAGGTCGCTGAATATCCTACGTCGCATGCGGCTTTCACAAGCAAAGATGTTTGTATCAAGGCGATCCGTATGGAGCGTAAGCTTGAGTTGGCGATGGAAGGTGAACGTTGGTTCGACTTGGTTCGTTGGGGTGGTGATGTAATGTCCTCAGAGTTGAGCGCTTATATCAATTACGAAAAGCAATATATTCCGAAATTTGCGGCAGCCTCTGTGCTTCCTGCGGCAAAGACTATGCTTCCTGTTCCTGATGACCAAGTATTGACCATGGGTAACGACGAGAACGGCAAGCCTTATTTGGTTCAGCCGGATGCTTGGAAGTAAGAGTTGTTGAAAATGTTAATTTTAACAGTTAGGGTTATGAAAAAGGTTTTATTTATATTATGTGCGCTGTTTGCGCTGCAAATGGCAAATGCGCAAGAGATCTTGATTGAAGTGGAAGATACCGGAACTGATTTGGTGGAGGTGGCTGCCGGTGGTTATACATTGAGTGGTCCTAGCTCTTACCAGTTGACTGGTACTTCTGGGGTAGGATCTACCTATGTGCTTAGTCCTTCTCTTCCTGCGGGAGCCACAGTGGAGTGGTCTATTCCTGGATCTGGTCGAGCTTATGTGTATCCTGCAGGATATGGATGTTATATAAATATTTATGATGTGGGCTCTTACCGTTTGACGGGAAAGATAACGGATAGTACCGGAAAATATGAGGTACAAGTTTATATAACGGTGTATAAATGATTGTCAGTCATATTAACTTATGACTGATTAATTAGCAATCATTTTTTTATAACTATTAGGAAATAGTATATATTCTAATATCTTAAAGTTAAAGGGACATTAAAGTTTCTAAGAAAAGCTTTAATTGTCCCTTTCTGATAAGGACATATTAAAGTAATGGTTTTGGAACTTAAGGTTTTGTTGTAAGTCTTTGTAGCGTGTAATGGATTAAGAATTCAATATTTTCCGAATAAGAATGTGTATATATGAAGAAATTATATATGTACATAACAGGGCTGGTAATGCTTTTGGGTTGTATCTCTGAATACGAGCCTAACACTATCGGCCAAATAGAGGGGTTATTGGTGGTTGAAGGCATGATTACTAATGACACGACAGAGATACGATTAAGCCGTAGCGTAAAAATATTGGATGATTTTGGTGAAGAAGAATCGATAACCGATGCGAACGTCTTTATCGAATGTGACCAAGGATTTACTTTTGAACCTGTTTGCGTAAGCGAAGAAGGTGTTTATATTATAAAGGTTGATAAGTTAGAGCCTGCGTATAAATATAGATTATCAATAAATTGGAATGATAAAGAATATAAATCTGAATATTTATCCCCTCTAGATACTCCGGCCATTGATAGTATATCTGTTGAAAGTTCAGCATCGGAAAAACCTGTCTATATTTGTGTCACGACACATGATAATGAGCCTGAGCCGACTTATTATAAATGGAGTTATCGGGAAATATGGGAATTTAACGCTGATCTGTTTGCGAACGCCGGATATTTGAATGATAAATTCTATATGTTTGAAAGACATACGTCACAAAATACCTATTATTGCTGGGGAAGGGATAGCTCAAAAGTTATGTTATTGGCGACAACGGATAAGTTGACGGAAAATCTTATATATGAGAAGAAACTAATTGAGATTCCCCGGGATCATGATAAATTGAAAATCCTTTATTATATAGAAGTCAAGCAGAATCGCATACGGAAAGGGGCCTATGCGTATTTCGAGAACATGCAGAGAAATATCGAGCAAGCTGGAAGCATCTTTTCTCCTATACCTGCCGAGATGAGGGGTAACATAGTTTGCGTATCCGATCCGAAGGAATGGGTATTAGGTTATGTGGATGTAACTAATACAACGATCATGAAACGCTTTATGCCGGAGCTAAGAGATTTATATCAGGCTTCTTATGACTGTGCGAAGAATATCTTCACAGGAATGGCACCGGATGGTTATACTTATTATATTTATAGTGGGACGCCAACTGTTCCTAACCTCTATGCGCCCATTCGCTGTGTAGATTGTACTTATGATGGGCGAGGTACGAAGAATAAACCTTCTTGGTGGCCTACGGACCATTTGTGATTGTTTGTCATCCGTATCGTTTCCATTCTTCGTTTTTTAAGTTTGACATATTCATCATTGACGATATAAATATACGACCTGCCGTTAGAGCTCATGATGCCGAGTGATGCCTCTTGAGCATCTTAACACTTCATGATGGGCCTTGTTAAGGCTCGCCTAATAATCTTTTTGGGGGTGCTATAAATGTTTTATTCAAGGCTTGTCAAGTGATTAGTTATTCACTTGAAGAGCTTTATACCGGTGGTTTAGTATGTTTGTTAATGTGTTATTATAGAGTTGTTTATGTTATAGTAATCGCTTCCTCCTATCGGTTAGGTGTGGCCTACGGTTATTCTCGGTGGATATTGGGGATGATGTGAGAAAAGAGTGTACAGGGCTTGAGGAGGGTCTATGTCTACAGAAAAGACGCCGGAAGATTTATTTGTTTTTTGTGGCAAAACAAAGGAGGTCGTATGGAAGAGTAGACGGTACGGAAGTGGGGCATCACAGCCGGATCCCATTATGGATGTTTGGGTTGTTATACTAAAGGAACACGCAGACTTATTTTGCTGATAATTTATAATATCTGCGTTCGTCCGCGTGCTCCGCGTTGTCCGCGTCCGGTAGTACCGGCTTTGGATACCCTCTTCTTCGTTTGTCAGCCCCAGTACTTCAAGAGGCACCCTGCGCACCCCGCTATAAGGAGGGTGTAGCCGGAGATACCCAGCCAGTCCGCCCCGGGGGGCGGTGGGGAGGAGGGGGGCCGTCGTGGCGGAAGAGCGTCAGCGAGGCGCCGATCGCCGCCAGCGTCACCTCCGTCTCCCGCATGAGGAGAGAGAGGAGGGCTAGCAGGAGAAGGAACAGCGCCGGTAGCGTCTGTCGTTTCGGGAACAGGGGGATGCTGCGGGAAGATGACCCGGAGGAGCGCCGTGAGGCAACGGAGGATGAGTTCAAGGTATTTCATTTTAGTTGACAGTTGATGATAGGGGCGGCATCTGCCCGCCCTTTTGATTGACGATTGATAGTTGCGAGCTGATTTTTCGGCAAAGCTGGACGATCAGCTTACGATAGGCTTCCCGGTTGTCGCCGTTCACCTCGCTGATGTAGGGGCTGTAGGCGATCTCCTTGGCGAAGGCCGTAGGGTTGGCGCTCATGTCGGCCGCCCGGGGATAGGCCGAGCGAAGCAGGCGGCAGTAATCCATGAACGAGCACTTATCGTCCGGGTAGATCCGGAAACGTAGCGAGCGGGGCGACAGCTCCGTCCACCGGCCGGTCCACCATACGTTGGGCAGCCCGTAGGCCGTGATGCCGAAAAAGTTATGATACTCCCGGCAGAGCGTACTCTCACCCCAACCCGTCTCGGTGGCCGCCTGCGCCAAGATCACCACCGGATCGATCCGGAACGCCCGCCCGGCCTCCCCGGCCAGCGGAGCGTATTCACGTATAAAAACAGAAATCTCCATACCACTTAATTTTCAATTTTCAATTCTCAATTTTCAATTCCCTAAATCTCGTCCGGGCTCTCGGAATCGCTCCCGCCACCTCCCGGGGTCACCTCCCCGTTCGAGTACTCGGTGTACTCGCGGAGCTTGGCCGTCAGCTTGAGCGAGGCGCTGGAGAGGTTGCCCGTGGCACGGGCACGGAGGCGTACGCCGGTGATATTGCCTTGCGTGGAGAAATCCTCCGGCGTGACGGCCCCCTTCGAGCGGATGCCCACGCTGAAGATGCCGAGGTCGTCTATCTTCACGTTCTTGCCGTCCATCAGCAGCTCCTTGATACAATTCACCATGTCCTTCAGCATGCCGTGGATGGCGCCGGTGGAGAAGGGGGTGTTGTGGGTGGACATGTGCTCGGCCAAGGCGGCGATGTCTACCGTCTCCTCGCATACGGCACGGGCATACCACTTGTTGAAGGTTGTCACGTTCTTCTCGTTCTTGTTTTGATACTTCTTGTAGCGGATCATAATGTGTTGTTTTTTAATGTTGATACAAAGATACGGCAGGGCATGGGGGCTTTGTCGCTTTGGGTGACTTAGGGTGATTTCGGGTGAATTATTTCTCCGGAAAATGATGGATATATGCCGGAGATTCACTATCTTTAGGATATGGAAACAACATTCAAGATACGAGCGTACGGGCGGATGGAGCTGGCCGAGGTCTACCTGCCCGACCTGCATCCCCGCTCGGCCCACCGCAAGCTGCAACATTGGATAACGATCTATCCCGGCCTGCCCGGTCGCCTCCTCTCGCTGGGTTATCACGAGGGCGAGCGGGTCTATTCGCCCGCCATGGTGCGGGCCATCATCGAGTCGCTCGGCGAGCCGTGAGAGCCGGATGGTATCCGGGTGGAATAGGGGCGCTAAGTCAATGGAACGCAAGACGGATTCCATTGACTTAGCGACCGTATCTCATTGGTTTTCGAGCCGTGTCTCAATAAAAAGCGCATGGGGAATTGTATGCGTCGGCAAAATAATCCTTGCGAAATCTTCCACTATTGGGAATTTTATTTTACTTTTGTATCACTGAAGAGAAAGAAAATGAAGATCATTGATTCTGAAAAACTAGAGAAGTTTATTCGTAAACATGTTGATGCGGATAAACCAATCCAAAAATGGATAGAAACATGTGAAGCCGCTAACTGGAAGAATCATTCTGATCTGAAAAATGATTTTCTTTCTGCGGATTACGTTGGCAATAGCCGGTATGTATTCAATATTAAAGGTAATAACTATCGGATTGTTGCTGTCGTAGTTTTCTTTGCGGGTCGGATGATTATCCGTTTTATCGGTACACATCCGGAATATGATAAGATTGATGTGAAAACTATTTAAAGAAGAGGAGCATATTATGGTTATTAAAAATGATGCTCAATACAGAGAGTATAAGAACACGATGGAAACAATTATCGCAAAGGGGACACAACTTGGCGATATGGAACTTTTGCCACAGTCTGATAAAAACGAGTTTATCTGCCTTACCGATGCGATCCATGAATGGGAGGCAGCCTATCATCCATTGCCCGGTAAAGTATCCTCGCTGATAACAGACGAGATAAAAAAGCGGATGGTAGATAAAAAGATCAAACAAAAAGAAGCTGCGAAGATGCTTGGCATATCAGAGTCCCGAGTTAGTGAATTGCTGAACGGGAAACGTGCGCTTAACCTAAATATTGCTAAACGCTTACGTGATTGTTTTGGGATTCCCGCTGATTTTATACTTGATCATATTTAAGGGGTAGGGCGCAAGGGTGCGTATCTTTATGGGTTTTCAGGGCGATTAGGGCGATGTTTTACGTGGTTTTGAAAAACTTTTCGTATAAAGTAATTTTGTGTCTTACTTACTAAGTGTGTATCTATTTTTTTATTTTCGGAAAATGTTTTTGCGAACACGTAAAAGATCGCCCTAATCGCCCTGAAGGTACTTATAAAGGAAGCCTAGGATCGCTGTTATCCTTTTGATCTTTAGTTATATCCTTGTCGTTTTTATTGGATTTCACTTGCTCTTGTTCAGGGCGATAGAAATTGTGTTTTACTTGTTCTAAGGTGATCTCTACCACCTCGAACAGTCGTTTTCCGTTCGATTTTACGTAGTTAAAACCATGTTTTTTCAGCACCTTGCTCAACGTAACTATATTAGAACGTGTCGGCGTGATACGTGTAAATACACTTAGTTTCGTCATAATATCGCTCGCCGTAAGATACTGTGGCGTGTCGAAACGCTCCGGTTTGCGGAAATAGGTGAAGAACAATTCCTCCTCGGGGCTTCGCTGGCGGAAGGTCTCGTTGTTCTCGTTGATCTTTCGGATGTCTTCGCCGGAGAACCAGTATTTCTCGCCCCGGCGGAAGAGGGCGAGGGCTTGGGCGTAGATGTCGGCGTGTCGCACGGGCGACTGGTAATCGATCCGTGTGGCCTCGAAGCAGAGGAAGCGGCGAGACTCGTTATCGTCCGGCAGCGATTGCAAGTCGTTCACCGTGGCGGCGAAGGAGGCGTGGCGTATCTGCGTCTCGGCATAGTGTCCGTACGGGCGGCGCAGGTAGATGACCCCGGTGGAGGTGAGCGCCTTGAGGCGGTTCAGATCGGCGTAGCTCTGGCCGGACATCTCGTCGATGACGATCAAGAGGCAGTCCACCATCATCTGCGGGAAACCCTTGCTATACGGATTGACATTGCCCGTGAAAAGATAGTCCCGCAACTCGGGCGGCACGAGGTTCCGCAGCCACGAGGTCTTGCCCAGCCCCTGCCCGCCGGCCAGCAGCAGGATGGTATGGTTTTCCACGCCTAACTCCATGGAGCCGGCCACCCCGGCGATAAGCCAGCGCTTGAGGCAACCCCGCCAGAAGGCGGGCCGGGTGGTGTCCACGGTATCGGCCAGCTGCCCGATCCAGTCCGTCACCCCGTCCCACGGGGCCAGCCCCTCGAAATACGAGCGGAAAGGGTGGAACGTCTCGCTGAAGTCCGACATCAGTATGGCCCGGATGTCGTTATGCGAGCAGTAGTGGCCGTCCTTCAGGAGACTCCGCCAGAGCGAGTTCACCCAGTAGTCGGTCACCGGCTTGAAGACCGGCTTTTGGCCGTTCCGCTTTTTCTTCGAGGCCACCTCCACGTACCCCCTCACGCCGTTCTTGCGGGTGAGGAAACGCTCGGATATATAGGCCTCCACGGCGACCACGTCCAGCGGGCCCCCGCCCTTTTTCCGGGAGGTGGCGGCGCTCGTCTCGGCGGCGTGCTCCTCCACGTGGCTGTAGGCGCTCTCGATGGCGGCGAGGCGTTCCTCCGCCGGCAAGTCGGCGAAGGCGGTAGCGGCGTAAGCCTCCATCTCGGCCCGCTTCACGCCCAGCCGGTTCGCCCGTGCGGCCATGACGAAGATGAAGTTATTGCGGTTGCCCTCGGCGTAGGCGCCTTTCCGCTCGGCGGTCCGGCGTGCCTTCTCCAGTGGCGAGGCCACCTTCCTTTCCTTCGCCCCGGGAGCCGTCTCGCTAACCTCCTCCTTCCAAGTAAGGGGTAGCGGGGCGAGGCCCTCCGGTAGCTCGCCGGTACCCTCCAGCCAAGGGCGGTAGGCAGGCGAGAGGTATAGGGCGGGATCGTCCGATACGAAGCAAAGCCGCCCGATGTCGCTGCCCGAGGTATCCAGCTCCACGCCGAGCCGGGCGGCGTACCAACGGCTCATGGCCTCGTAGACCCTCCGGTGATTACCCGGCGTGGCGGTCTCGTCCGTGGCGGCGTAGGCGATGAGTTTCGCCCCGTCGCCGCTGGGACTGCGGAAATACGCCACGGTGTAGGGCGCTTCCGTGGCGAGCGGGGTGATACGCTCCAGCTCCCGTTCCCCTACGTGGTCGATGTCGAGTACCACCAATTGGTTATAGCGGGTGATGTGAGGGTCGAGGCGTTTCCCGGAGTAGGTGGCCTGTGGGGTGAAAGCGGGCAGTTTTTTCTTTAGTTTGGCGGCCAGTTCCTTATCGCCCGACGCTAGCGCCTCCCGCGTCTCATCGATGAACTGCTTGTACGTTCCTCTTTGGATGTTTTCCAGTACGCCCGCTAGCGAGGCGTCTCCCTTGTATCGTCCGAAAAGGGCGAATAATGACGTGTTTATCATACTATATTTTTAAGTGATAAAAAAAGAGCCAGTGTCTCTGGCTTGATGCCGCTAAGGTAGGGAGGCGCTTTGGGACGCCTCCCAAGTTTTAACTTTTGTTGTGAAAAACGGGAAGCTTGTTATTCATGCGCTTTCCCGTATTCCTCCTGCGCCGTCGAGAGGATGCTCCGGAAGCTCCTTGGCTCCGGGCAGCCGTTGGGGTGTATCTCGAACACCTCGTCCAGCGCCCGTATCATGGCTTCCCGGTTCGTCTGTCCGTTCACCCGGAACCGCGGGTCATTGAGGATGGGCAGCGTCAGCCGCACGAAGTCTTTCACGGAGCCCGTGTAGATGATCTTCTCCCGTTTAACCAGATCCTCCTCCGGCTGGTAGTCTTTAAACAACTTATGCGCCCCTTTCGCGTCTTTTTTCAAGTCCACCCATGCCTTTTGGGCATTTTCCAGACTATCCAGCAGCTTTCTCACGCTTGTTTCCGCTTCCCGGAAACTGATTTTTTTTCATATATGATTAATTGTTAAAGTTAAAAACATCGCAAAGGTACATTATCCGCGTGATAATTCCTCGGAAGTTGTTGCTTTGCCGGATATATATGCTTATATTTGTAATTACTCATAAAAACAAAGATCGCTATGATAATAAAGAAGATTCCTTACGGACTGACGGATTTTGAGAGGATTAGGAAAGAGCCGTATTATTATGTGGATAAGACTCATTATATCGAGTGGTTGGAGGAATCTGCCAATTTCTTCTTCTTGATCCGTCCGAGGCGTTTTGGAAAGTCTTTGTTTATCAACATGCTTAGATGGTATTACGATATCTATAGGCGGGATCGTTTCAAGGAAATCTTCGAGGGGCTGTATATCGGTTCGCATCCTACGGCGGAGCAAGGGAAATACCTTGTGCTCGATTTTAATTTCGCCGGCGTGAATCCGGACCCGGATCGATTGCTGGCCTCGTTCAATGATAATTGCTCGATGCGTTTCGATCTTTTCGCCGGGCTTTACGGACATATGTTCAATCCCGGTTTCGCCAGTGAATTGAAAAGACTCAAGAACGCGGACGAGAAATTGAACTACCTGATCGGGCAGGCTACGTTACTGGATCTTCCGATCTACCTGTTCATCGATGAGTATGATAATTTCACGAACGCCATACTCGCCAATGTGGGGAATGAGCATTACCGTAAATTGACACATGGCACGGGGTTCTTCCGCTATTTCTTTAATAAGCTGAAAGAAGGTGCCACGGGAAACGGACCGATCAAGCGTATGTTCATCACGGGAGTCTCTCCGGTCACCATGGATGACGTGACAAGTGGATTCAATATCGGTGCCAATATGAGCACCGATCCCCGGTTTAACGGGATTATCGGGTTTAGCGAGCGGGAGGTACGTGATATGTTGTCTTATTATAAAGACGTGGATATGCTGGCCGGAGAGGTAGATGAGGTGATCGGCGTGATGAAGCCATGGTACGATAATTACTGTTTCTCGAGAGATTCGCTCCACGAGCCGATGTATAACTCGGATATGGTGCTGTATTTCCTGAATCATTATCTTCCGTTGAAAAAAGTTCCGGAGAACATGATCGATAACAACATCCGTACGGATTATAATAAGCTCCGTCATTTGATTCGCTTGGACAAGAAAATGGGCATGAACGCCTCTATCATCCAAGACATCGTGACGAATGGCGAGACCGTAGGTACCATCAAGACGGCTTTCCCCGCCGAGGATCTGGCAAAACCGGATAATTTTAAGAGCCTGCTCTATTATTTCGGGCTGCTTACCATACGGGGTACTAAATGGGGGAGTACCCTATTGGCGATCCCTAACTTGACGGTTCGTGAGCAGTTGTACTCCTATTTGGTGGAGGCTTACCGGAGCGCCGATTTATTTTCCCTCGAGATGGATCGGCTGGGGATGCTCGTGGCTAGCATGGCCTACGAGGGAAACTGGAAACCTGTCTTTGAGTACTTCGCCTCTGAATTGAAGCGACAAAGCTCTATCCGTGAGTTTATCGAGGGTGAGGCGCACGTAAAGGGCTTTTTGTTGGCTTACTTGGGCTTGACCCGTACTTATATAATTCATCCGGAGTATGAGGCGAATAAGGGATATGCGGACTTCTACATGATGCCCGATTTGTTGCATCAACCGGAGATCGTCTATAGTTATATCGTAGAGGTGAAATATGCCCGTCGTGACGCCTCCACCCCGGAGATAGAATCGCTGAGGACTGAGGCTGCCGGGCAATTGAAACGTTATGCCGAAGATCCTAAAGTGAGAGAGACGAAGGGAAATACGAAACTTCGCCTGATAACACTGATATTTAAAGGCTGGGATTTGGTGGCTTGTGATTGAATGCCTATATTTGGCATGAAACTTTAAATCTGTATCTTATGAGAAAGCTTCTGGGGTTTTTATGCGTATGCGCGTTGGCTATCGCTACGGCTAGGGCACAAGATGCGGTGGATGACTATGTCTCTTCCGCCGCCGGCCAAGCCGTGATCTACCATGGGAAGGAGCAATTAAAATATCCCACCTCGATAAGAAATCACCCCTATTTGAAGAGCGAGAAATACGTACCCGGGGATCTTAGCTTCGAAGGCATTCTCTACAAGGACGTGAAAATGCGCTTAGACCTGTACAAGAATGAGTTATTACTGCTCTCTCCGGACAATCGCTATAATATCGTCTTGCCGAGCGATCGGGTAGACTACGCTGAGTTTCATGGGTACGATATCTTCTACAGGTATCCGGACGAGCGGTCGGGCAACCTGCCGGAAGGCTATTACCTACGGTTGTATGAAGGGAAGTGTACCGTACTGGGGAAATGGTCTTGTATATTATCTAAGACGATAAAAGATATGAAGCTCGATGAATCCTTCGATCAGTCCGTAAAATACTACATCCGGAAGGAGGGCGTTTACTATACCGTGAGGAGCAAGGGCTCCGTGTTGAAGGTCTTCAAGTCCAAGAAAAAGGAGTTAGCCCGGTATATCAAGCGGCGAAAGCTGGATTTCAAGCACGCTCCCGAGGAAGCCATCGTAGCCGTGGTGAGACAGTATGAACAGTTAAACGAGATCCCATGAGAAAGAGCCTATATATCGGTATGGTAATGTGCCTGCTGTCCGGCTGGACGGTGAGGGCGCAGCGGACGGTCGATCTGGATTTCCGGCAAGTAACCTTGAATGTCGTGTTCGACGCTATCGAGCGGCAGACCGGCCAGCCTGTCTACCGGCAACCCTTGGAGACGGACTCCATGGTCGTTAGCGTACACAGTGAGAAGGAAGAGCCCTTGGTGGCGTTGCGGCGTGCGTTGGAGGGGACTCCCTTCCAAGTATCCTCGTATGGCGGCGCCTTCTTTGTATTGAGAGATAACACCTTGATGACCTCCCTGCCCGAGAACTTCTTCCTGCGGGAGAAGCGGAGAGAGGGCGATGGCGACGAGGAAGGCTCCGGTATCTCCCTGATGGCGGGCCGGAAGCAGCAGAAGGCTACTTCCGAGAACAAGGTCTACGAGATCGGCGACGCGTCGGGCAAGGCGGCGGACCGGGTCACGGTGACCGGCAATATCAGCGATTTCAAGACCGGCGAGCCGATGGTGGGCGTGGCCGTGTTCGTGAAGGACCCGATGATCGGGGCTACTACCGACGCTTACGGCTATTATACGCTGCGCCTCCCTCCCGGACGGCACGAGCTGTACATACAAGGCATGGGCATGAAGGACACCCGGCGGCAGATCATACTCCATTCCGACGGCAAGCTGGATATAGAGCTGGAGGAACAGGTCTACACCTTGAAGGAGGTCACGATCTCCTCCGAGAAGATCGCCAACGTGCGGAATACGACGATGGGCGTGGAACGCCTGAAGGTGAAGGATATAAAGAATATCCCGATGGCGTTCGGCGAGGTGGATATCATGAAGGTAGTCATGTCGCTCCCCGGCGTGAAGGCGGTGGGCGAGGCCTCTAGCGGCTTTAACGTGAGGGGCGGGGCGACGGACCAGAACTTGATTCTCTTCAACGACGGGACGGTCTATAACCCGACCCACCTGTTCGGCTTCTTCTCCGTCTTCAACCCCGACGTGGTGAAGGACATGGAGCTGTACAAGAGCAGCATCCCCGCCAAGTATGGCGGACGTATCTCCTCGGTACTCGACATCAACAGCCGGGAGGGTAACAAGAAGGAGTTCAAGGGATCGGCGAGCATCGGCTTGCTGACCAGCCGCCTTACCTTGGAGGGGCCTCTCTTCTCCGAGAAGACCTCCTTTATCGTGGGCGGACGTACCACTTACTCGGACTGGATCTTGAAGAAACTCCCCGAGAAGAGCGGCTATAAGGATGGCAACGCCGGTTTTTACGACCTGAACGCCACGATTAACCATAAGTTCGACGAGCGGAACAACCTCTATCTGAATGGCTACTATAGCCACGACCGTTTCCGCTTTAACGTGGATGAGCGGTATGCCTACGAGAACGCCAACGCCTCGGTGAAATGGAGGCATATCTTCTCGGATCGTTTCACGGGGGTCCTCACCGCTGGCTACGACCATTATGGCTACAATACCCGTAATACGGATAACCCGGTGAACGCTTATTCCCTCGCTTTCCGTATCGACCAGATGTACGGGAAGATGGACTTCACGCATTACCTGAGCGATAAGCATACGCTGGATTTCGGCGCCAGCTCGCTGTTTTACGACTTGGAGCCGGGGAAATACCTTCCCTATGGCGGGGAGTCGTTGGTGAAGGAGGACCGGATGGAGAAGGAGAAAGCGGTGGAGTCCGCTATCTATGTGGGCGATCGTTGGGATATCACCTCCCAACTCTCCTTGAATGTGGGGGTCCGTTATTCCATGTTTAACGTATTGGGGCCCCGTACCTATAATCTCTATGCCGACGACCAACTGCCTTCCTTGGCTACCGTGACGGGTACGGTGGATAAGACCGGGGCGTTCAAGACTTACCACGGGCCGGAGTTCCGGGTATCCGCCCGTTATGCCTTTACCGAGGACTTCTCTGTGAAGGCAGGCTTTAATACGATGCGCCAGAATATCCATAAGCTATCCAATACGACCATCATGTCGCCCACGGATACGTGGAAGTTGAGCGACGCTAACATCAAGCCGCAGACGGGTATGCAAGTGGCCGCCGGGCTATACCGGAATTTCTTGAACAATACGATCGAGGTCTCCTTGGAGGGATATTACAAGACGATGAAGGATTACCTAGATTACCGGAACGGCGCCGAGCTGCTGATGAACCACCACATCGAGACGGACGTGCTGAGGACCGAGGGGCGTGCCTATGGCGTGGAGCTGATGGTGAAGAAAACGCAAGGGAAGTTGAACGGCTGGGTAAGCTATACCTACTCTCGCACGCAACTGCGGCAGAACGACCCGATGATCGTCACTCCCGTGAACAAGGGGGATTGGTACGCCGCCGATTTCGATAAGCCGCACGACTTGAAGTTCGTGGGTAACTATAAGTTCACGCATCGTTTCAGCTTCTCGCTGAATTGCGACTATAGCACGGGACGGCCGATCACCTTGCCGGTATCGAAGTATCATTACGGGGGCGGTGAGTTTGTCTACTATTCGGACCGTAATCAATACCGCATCCCGGACTTTTTCCGGATGGACGCCTCGTTCAACATCGAGCCGAGCCACCACCTGACGTTGCTCACGCATAGCACGATCTCTTTCGGAGTCTATAACCTGACGGGGCGAAAGAACGCCTACTCGGTGTATTATATATCGGAGAACGGGAAATTAAAGGGATATAAGATGGCGATATTCGGGGTGCCTATCCCGTTTGTCTCTTATAATATTAAATTTTAGGGGGGAGTTGAGATGAGGAAAGAAGCGAAGATAAAAGATTCTATAAAAGGCTTTCATTGGTGGCTGGGGGCTTTGCTGTTGTTATTGTCCGCCTGTGTCACGGATTACGAGCCGAAGGGCTTGGAGCAGGTACGGGATTTGTTGGTCGTGGATGGTATCATCACGAATGGCGAGACTACGATAAAGCTCCGGAGAAGCGTGGGCCTGACCGACGATTTCACGGAGGATGAGTTCGTGAATAATGCCAAGGTGGTGGTGGAGCGTGAGGATGGAGCTGTTTTCACTTGCGCTAATTCTTCCGGGAAGGGAGAGTATAAGGTGGATATGGGAGAGCTGGACCCGGGTAGCCGGTACCGGCTACATATCTCGCTGGATGGGCTGGAGTATGAGTCGGACTATCTGGGACCGGAGATAACGCCTCCGATCGACTCTCTCTCCTTGCTGAAGAAGGGGCCGGGAGAGGAGGTCCGTCTCTGTGTGTCTACGCATAATGCCCCGGATCGATCCTCTTATTTCCGCTGGATGTATAAGGAGAATTGGGAGGTGAAGGCGGAGATCTTCATGGCCGCCGAGAAAATGGGTAATACGGTCGTAATATATGATTTACTTACATCGAATAATTTGTATTATTGCTGGGGGAAGGACAGCTCGAAGGTGATCTCCCTAGGCAGTTCCGATAGGCTGACGCAGAACGTGATCGCTAACAAAAGTATCGCCTCGTATCATCCCAGCGATCGCCGTTTCTCGATGTTGTATCATGCGGAGGTGGAACAATATGCGTTGCACCGGGAGGCTTACGACTACTATTTTAATTTGCAGAAGAACATAGAGGAGTCTGGTAGTTTGTTTGCCCCTATCCCTTCCGAGATGAAAGGGAATATCCGCTGCGTGACGAACCCGGAGGTTCCGGTGATCGGTTTCGTGGAAGTAGCGACAGTAACTCGCCTCAAGCGTTTCTTTCCGGAGATAGAGAAGGTATATGAGGCCGAGGTTACGGGCTGCGCAAGCACGATCGTACAGGGATCGGAATATGATAATAATCCGGATTACGGATATGTTTCCTATAATCCGATGAATATGGAGAGTAATACGTATGCGCTGAAACGTTGTATGGATTGCGGCCGTTTTGGTTCGAAACAGAAGCCCTCTTGGTGGCCTACCAGTCATTTATAATTTAGTTGCTATGGAGAAGTCTATGATAAAACAATGGATCTTGTCGCTCCTCTGCCTCTTATGGGCGGGGCAAACGGTTCTCGCAGGGGAATTGCGAGAGCGGGTTTATCTGCAAACGGATAAGCAATTTTATCTGTCGGGCGAGCTTGTATGGATGAAATTCATTGCCACGGATTTGGACCAACGGTTGTCCGACGTGAGCAAGGTGGGATATGTGGAGCTTCTGGATAGCGCCTCGGCGGTCGTGCAAGCCCGACTCGTGCTGGAGAAGGGGGTAGGGAATGGTTGCCTGCAATTGCCTTCTACCTTGCCGACCGGAAACTACCGGCTGGTGGCCTATACCCGTTATATGCGGAACGAGGGGGAGGAGGTCTTCTTTGAGATGCCGCTGGCGGTGGTGAACACCTTCGTGACGAACGAGACCCTGCTGACGGATACTTTATTGCCCGCTTACTCTTTTACGAGGCGAGAGGGCCCGGTTTCCGTATCGCCGGACCGTATGACCTATGATACCCGTTCAGAGGGGGAGATCCGGATAAACGGCCTGCCCCCGGATCTACAGACCCTATCGGTCTCTATCGCCGGGATTGACTTGTATAAACCTTCCGCCCGGAGCGGTATCGTTGATTGGAAACAAAGCATGCCTGCTACGGGATCATCGCCTGCCGATCGTAAATTCTTGGCGGAATACGAGGGGCCGATCCTGACGGGGAAAGTGATCGATCTGTCTACGGGCGAACCTTCGTCTAAAGAGGCGGTGAGGCCTTTATTGGGCTTTTCCGGGGGTGAGATCCGTCTTTTCGGGGGGCAACTGGGCCCTGCCGGGGAGGTGATTTTCTTTACGAAACATATATCCGGGACGCACGAGATCGTGACGGTGGCTTTATCCCCTTCCTCCTCTCGCTACCGGGTGGACATCGAATCTCCTTACGCTACACATCCGGAGAAGGAGCTTCTCGCCTTGAGATTGAATCCCGCTTGGCAAGACGAGTTGGTGAAGCGGAGCGTGGGGCTACAGGTGTTGCATGCTTACCGGTCTGATTCCTTGGTTCGGGAAAAAGCGGAGAAGCCTTGGTTCCAGTGGCAACCGGATTGGAGTTATCTTTTAGATGAGTACACCCGTTTCACGACGATGGAGGAAGTCGTTATCGAGTTTATCCCCGGCCTTCGTTTCCGTAAGATGGATGGGGTTCGCCGGTTGGCGGTCCTGACCGAGGAGCGGATCGGGTATACGATCGGTAACTCATTGGTTTTATTGGATGGTATCCCCATCACCGATCACGAGATCATTTTTAAGTACGATCCCCTAAAAATCCGGAAGATCGATGTGTATAAAGGTAAGTACGTATTCGGTGGGCAGATATTCGACGGTATCGCCTCCTTCTCCTCTTACGAGCATAATTACCCGGGTCTGGTAGTCGATAACTCCACTCAGTTCTTTGATTATGAGGGCACGCAAGCCCAGCGCATCTTCTATATGCCCGCTTACCGGACAGAGGCCGAGAAGCGATCCCCCGTTCCGGATTTCCGCCATACCTTACTTTGGCGACCCGATATCCGGACAAACGGCGAGTCCTCTATATCCATCCCCTTTACCACCTCCGACCTGACCGGTGATTTCACCATCACCATCGAAGGCCTGACCCAAACCGGCGAGGCCCTCTACGCGACGGAACAATTTCAGGTAAAATAACGTGCGATATGGATTATTCTATTTATCTTTGTAACCTTACTATGGGAAATTAAATCGGATTGAAGATTATGGGAACATTGGAATTGAAATTATCATTGATACAACGGCTCAGTCTCATAAATGATGATGATTTGTTACATCGTATCAAGAGCTTGATTGATAGGATGGAGGAAAGGCAAGCCCTTCGCTTCTCGCCGGAAGTAAAGGTTGCCATAAAGCATGCGCGAGAAGATATCTCGGAGGGGCGTTTTATTGAAGATGAAGGACTGGATAGATATATGGAGCGATGGGTAAACGAAAGTTGATTTGGTCTCAATCAGCTTTGAATGATATGACCGAAATTTTTGACTATTATAATAAACGTAATAAGAGTAAAACGTACAGCACTAAATTATTAGGAGAGTTTAGGGCGATAATGTGTTTAATCCTTTCTTCTCCTCGTATGGGGATCAAGACAGAGGATGAGAATATCCGTTATGTGCTATCTGGTAACTATGCCTTATTTTATGAAATCAAGTCTTGTACAATAGAGGTCTTGATTGTTTGGGATTGCAGACAAAGTCCCGGGCGGTTGGAGATGTGCATCCGTCAACGTCGTTGATATGAAATAAAAACAATTCAAGATATCTTCATTCTCATCTTAAATCCGTACTTTTGGCGAAAAATCAGATTTAAAGATGAGAAGTTTCGCTAGTGACAACAATTCCGGCGTGCATCCCCGGGTAATGGATGCGATCATCAAGGCAAATGATAATCATGCGGTTGGATATGGTGATGATCCTTGGACAGAGGCCGCTACGAGTAAGATACAAGAAGTGTTCGGCAAGGATGCTTCTCCTTTTTTCGTGTTTAACGGGACGGGGGCGAACTCCGTGGCCCTGCAAGCCGTGACCCGTCCGTTTAATAGCATCCTGTGCGCCGAGACCGCCCATATCAACGTAGACGAATGTGGTGCTCCCGCACGGATGACCGGTTGCGCCATCGTCACGATTCCTACGACGGACGGTAAGCTGACACCGGAATTGATCCGTCCCCATCTGAAGAACTTCGGGGTTTGCCACCATTCGCAACCCAAGGCCGTTTATATCTCCCAAGTATCGGAATTAGGTACGATCTATACGATAGAGGAAGTGAAAGCGATCGCCGATCTCTTACATTCGTACGATATGTATCTGCATATGGACGGAGCACGCTTGGCGAACGCCTGCGCTTACCTGAATTGCACGATGCGCCAAGTGACCGTAGACGCAGGCGTGGATATCTTGAGCTTCGGAGGCACGAAAAACGGTATGATGATGGGAGAGGCCGTGGTCTCGTTCCGCCCGGAGATCACGGAGAACCTGCGATTTTACCGAAAGCAATCCGCTCAGCTAGCCTCGAAGCTACGTTATCTCTCCGCCCAGTTCATCCCTTATCTGGAAAATAACCTCTGGCTGGAGAACGCCATGAAAGCGAATATCAGTGCCGCCAAGCTAGCGGACGTGCTACGACAATACCCGGAGATTCATTTTACGCAGAAGATCGAGTCCAACCAGCTCTTCTTCACAATCCCTGCCGAGGCGTTGAGGAAGTTGCAAGATAAATATTTCTTCTATATGTGGAACGAGGAGATCAACGAGGCCCGTCTCGTTACCTCTTGGGATACTTCCGGCGAGGATATCGCTGAGTTCGAGCAGTCATTGAAAGAGATATTCGGTTAAGGTATAGATATAAAATGAATATAAACATTAGATCGAATCCTATGAGGAAATGGTTTATTTGGGCGATCGTTATGATCGGATGTTTGCCCATAAATAAGGCATTGGCACAGCAAAGCGGCGATGCCGAGCGGAATACGTTGCGTATCATGAGCTATAATATCCGCAACGGAAGGGGCATGGATGAGGTGACGGACCTCGGGCGTATAGCGGAGGCTATACGTAAGGTAGCCCCCGATGTAGTCGCCGTACAGGAGGTAGATAGCGTGACCGGAAGAAGCGGCGGGATCGACGTGCTCCGGACACTGGGAGAACGCACCCTGATGTTCCCTACCTACGCCCCGGCCATCGACTTTGATGGCGGTAAATACGGAGTAGGTATGCTGAGCAAGGAGAAGCCGGTGAGCTACCGCTATATCGCCCTTCCCGGACGGGAGGAGGAACGGGTCTTGCTATGGGTCGAGTTTGAGAGATATATCTTCTGCTGCACGCACCTTTCCTTGACGCCGGAAGACCGGATGCTCTCCTTGCCGATCCTTCGGCGGGAAGCCGCTTCCGCGCATAAACCCCTGTTTATCGCCGGGGATTGGAACGCTACGGCGCATTCCCCCTTTATCACGGAAATCAGCAAGGATTTCCAGTTGTTGAGCAATCCTAAACAGGCTACATTCCCGGCTTTCACGCCGGATAGCTGTTTGGACTATATAGCGGGTTATGTAAAGAATGGACAGCCCTTTACCCGTTTGTCCGCATGGGTTCCCGAAGAGGCGGTGGCATCGGATCATCGCCCGGTCGTAACGGAGGTTCGTCTGAAGGCTAAGCCGGAAGAGATCTTTTATGCGGCGCCCTATCTCCAAAATCCTACGGAGGGCGGCATAACGGTGATGTGGCAGACCCATGTCCCTACGTATAGTTGGGTAGAATACGGTACGGACACGCTGAACCTGAAAAAGGCCCGTACCATCGTGGACGGTCAAGTGATATGCAACGGCTTGCATAATAAGATCCGGCTGACGGACCTACGACCGGGGCAAACCTATTACTACCGGGTATGCTCGCAGGAAATCATGCTTTACCAAGCCTATAAGAAAGAGTTTGGCGAGACGGCGGTATCCCCGTTCTACACCTTCACGCTCCCTTCCGCATCCCAAAAGGATTTCACGGCCTTGATCTTTAACGACCTGCATAAGCATATCCCGACCCTAGACGCCTTATACGGGCAAGTGCGTGATATCCCTTATGATTTCGTGGTATTTAACGGGGATTGTATAGACGATCCCGCCAATGAGAAAGAAGCTTTGTATCATTTGGCTTATTTATGCGGGAAGGTGGGCGCCAGTCATGTACCCGCTTTCTTCCTTAGAGGCAACCACGAGATACGCAACGCTTACTCGATCGGCCTGCGTGCCTTGTTTGACTATGTGGGCGATAAGACGTATGGGGCGTTCAACTGGGGAGATACCCGTTTCGTCATGCTGGATTGCGGCGAGGATAAACCGGATAGCACATGGGTGTATTATGGCCTGAACGATTTCACCGGTCTCCGGAAAGATCAAGTGAATTTCCTCTCGAAAGAATTGAGCGGCAAGGAGTTTAAGCAAGCCTCGAAGCGGGTTTTATTGAACCATATCCCTATCTACGGAAACGGGGATGCCTATGAGCCTTGTCCGGAGCTTTGGGGAAGCCTGTTGGCGAAAGCCCCTTTCAACGTGAATATATCCGCCCATACGCATCAATACGCCTTCCACCCGAAAGACTCGTTGGGAAACAACTTCCCGGTGATCGTAGGCGGGGGGTATAAGCTCGATTCGGCTACGGTGATGGTATTGCGGAAGAAAGGAGACGAGATGAGTGTACGAGTGTTGAACGCAAAAGGGGAGACCTTATTAGACTTGAAACTATAAGAGACAGGATGAATACGGATTTGATTTACGGGATCGATGACCGTCCGCCTTTGAAAGAGACGCTTTTTGCCGCCATCCAGCATCTGCTGGCTATTTTCGTGGCGATCATAACACCTCCCTTGATTATCGCCGGGGCGCTGAAACTGGATCTGGAGACGACCGGCTTCTTGGTTTCCATGGCCCTGTTCGTCTCCGGGGTATCCACATTCGTTCAATGTCGTAAATTAGGACTGGTCGGGGCGGGGCTGCTATGTATCCAAGGCACCAGCTTCTCGTTTATCGGCCCGATTATCACGGCTGGTTTGTCGGGAGGGCTTCCCCTTATTTTCGGCGTTTGTATCGCCGCCTCTCCGGTAGAGATGATCGTGAGCCGTACTTTTAAGTATCTGCGCTCGGTGATTACTCCCTTGGTATCGGGTATCGTGGTGTTGCTCATCGGCTTGAGCCTGATCAAGGTAGGAGTGGTCGCTTGCGGCGGTGGGTATACGGCTATGGATAACGGTACGTTCGGTAGTTTGCGTAATATCGGGGTAGCTGTGTGCGTTTTGTTGAGTGTCTTGTTCTTCAATCGTTGTAAGAACAAGTACTTGCGGATGAGTTCCATCGTGTTAGGGTTGTGTATCGGTTACGCGATCGCTTTCGCCATGGGAATGGTGGATATGGAGGCTGTCTCCTCGCAGAGTTTGAGAGGGTTTAATATCCCGGTTCCCTTCAAATATGGATTGGATTTTAATATATCTTCATTCGTGGCGATCGCCTTGATCTATCTGATCACGGCGATCGAGGCTACGGGGGATATTACGGCCAACTCGATGATATCGGGGAAATCGATCGAGGGAGAAGGCTACCTGAGGCGAG
Source organism: Parabacteroides sp. AF19-14 (assembly GCF_003635485.1). Taxonomy (NCBI): domain Bacteria; kingdom Pseudomonadati; phylum Bacteroidota; class Bacteroidia; order Bacteroidales; family Tannerellaceae; genus Parabacteroides; species Parabacteroides sp. AF19-14. The sequence continues at coordinate 80,090 of NZ_QTMJ01000014.1, forward strand.
TCTCCGGCGGGGTGCTGGCGGATGGGGTGAACTCGTTTATCTCCGGAATTTTCAACTCTTTCCCGAACTCTATCTTCGCCCAAAATAACGGGATCATCCAGCTGACGGGAGTCGCCAGCCGGTACGTAGGGTATTATATAGCGGGTATGCTGATCCTGTTGGGATTATTCCCGGTTGTCGGCGTTATCTTCTCCTTGATGCCCGATCCGGTGCTGGGAGGGGCTACCCTGCTGATGTTCGGTACGGTGGCGGCGGCAGGTATCCGTATTATCGCCGCCCAAGATATCAACCGGAAGGCCACGTTGGTGTTGGCGGTTAGTTTGTCCTTGGGGTTGGGGGTGGAACTGATGCCGGATATTCTAGGGGCCGCTCCTCAAGTGATCCGTGGCATTTTCTCCTCCGGCATAACGACGGGTGGCTTGACGGCCATTCTGGCGAATTTATTTATACGTGTAAAAGAAGATCAAACAGAATAACAAATTATGGAATTATTGAAGCAACGCATCTTGCAAGACGGCCGCTGTTATCCCGGTGGTATCCTTAAAGTGGATAGTTTTATCAACCATCAAATGGACCCGATGTTGATGTATAAGATCGCCGAGGAATTTATCCGTCGTTTTCAAGATCGTAAGATAAACAAGATCGTGACCATTGAGGCGAGCGGTATCGCCCCGGCCATTATGGTGGGTTATATCATGCAGTTGCCGGTGGTCTTCGTAAAGAAGAAGAAACCGAAGACGATGGAGAACATGCTCTCTACCGTGGTCCATTCCTTCACGAAGGATCGTGACTATACGGTATGTATCAGCAATAACTTCTTAACCCCGGAGGATCATATCCTGTTTATCGATGATTTCTTGGCTTACGGAAACGCCGCCATGGGAATGGTCGAGTTGGCGGAGCAATCGGGAGCCGTGATCGAGGGTATGGGTTTTATTATAGAGAAGGCGTTTCAAGATGGCGGGAATCTGCTGCGTGAAAAGGGCATACGTGTGGAGAGCCTCGCCATTATCGATAATCTGGATGATTGTAAGATAACGGTTCGTTAAAGGAAAAGATATGGATGAGAGAATAAAAGAAAAGTTGATTAACCGTGCGAAGACGAATCCTTATGTGAATTTTCTGGGGATCGACTTCACGGTTATCGAGGAAGGTCGTGTGGAGGCACATATGCCCTTGCATGACGAGCAGAGACAATATAGCGGCGTGACGCATGGGGGTGTCTTGGCTGCTTTGGCGGATACGATCGCCGGTTTCGCCGCCTATACGATGACTCCGCTGGAGAAGGACGTGCTGACGGCAGAATTGAAAATGTCTTTCTTACGGGCCGCTTGGGGCAATGAGCTGATCGCCAAGGGTACCGTGATCAAGGCGGGACGGAATATACATTTTTGTGAGTGCGAGATTTATTGCGACGATAAGTTGGTGAGCAAATCTTCCGGCACCTTCTGTGTGGTCCATCCCCAAGTATAGAAAAGATGTTACTTATTTATCAATATCATGAAGACTTCAAATGTAAAAAGAATCCTTTGCGGCTGCCTGTTGTTCGCCGCTACGTGGCCGGCATTCAGCCAGCCTGCCACGAATCCCCGCCTGATCATCCGTGCGGATGACATGGGGTCGTTCCGTTCCGCCAATATAGCGTGTATGGAAGGGTATAAGAATGGGGTGGAGACCTGTATAGAGGTTATGGTTGTCACCTCGTGGTTCCCCGAGGCCGCCCGGCTGTTGAGGGAGAACCCGGGGATAGATGTCGGGCTTCACCTGACGCTGACCAGCGAATGGGATAACGTGAAATGGCGTCCGCTGACGCATTGTCCCAGCTTGACCGATAGCAATGGCTATTTCTTGCCGATGATGTCTCCGAATCCCGCCTACCCGGGTCTGGCCATTCTGGAGAATACATGGAGCTTGGCCGAGATCGAGCAGGAGGCCCGGGCCCAGATAGAGATGGCCTTGAAGAACATTCCCCAGATCAGCCATATCTCCGGCCATATGGGATCGACCGGTTTCGATCCGGAGGTGGTGAAGCTGATGCGTCGCTTGTCCGAGGAATATCATCTGCCGGTCGTGGATCGGGTAGAGGCGATGCAGGAATACGATTTCACCTATTCCGGGTATGATGGAGCCTCCAAGACCCCGGCCGAGAAGGAGGCCAGTTTCATCCGGATGTTGGATAAGCTGGAACCCGGTAAACGCTATATGTTCTTGGATCACCCGGCCTTGGATAACGAGGAGATGAAAACCGTCGGGCATATCGGCTACGAGAACGTGGCGATGGACCGTCAAGGCGTGACCGATCTTTTTACCAGTCCGAAGGTGAAGCAAGCCTTGAAGGATAAGAACATAGACCTGATCAGTTATAACGACCTGACCAAGGAACTCCCTCGTGCGGAAGCCTCGAAAGCCTTGGATAAGGCGTTCGGCAATTATCTGCGGGCGGTGAAAAAGGCGGATCAAGACTTACATAGTATCATGATCCTCCAGCATGGAAAGGTCGTAAAGGAGCAATGGCTGGGTGAGGGCGACCGCCATACGCCGCATGTCTTGAACTCCGTTAGCAAGACCTTTACGGCTACGGCTATCGGTTTTGCCGTCGCGGAGGGTAAATTGAAGGTCACGGACAAGGTGATCTCCTTCTTCCCCGACCAATTACCGGCCGAGGTAAGCCCTTACTTGAAAGAGCTGGAGATACGTCACCTATTGACCATGTCCTCCGGCCATGATGTCGATCCCACCGCTTTAGTACGGCAGAAGGGGAACGAGAAGGCCGATTGGGCAAAGCTCTTCCTCTCGGCGCCGTTGGTACATAAACCGGGAACCTATTTCGTATACAACAGCCTCGGCACGTATATGCTTTCCGCTATCATCCAGAAGGTGACGGGGGAGAAGGTGATCAATTATCTCTATCCCCGTCTGTTCCGTCCGCTGGGTATCGTCGGCGCTACTTGGGAAGAGAGTCCCCAAGGCGTCAATTGCGGTGGTTGGGGTTTGTATCTCAAGACCGAGGATCTAGCGAAAATGGGTCAGTTTTTCCTGCAAAAGGGAAAATGGAACGATAAGCAATTGCTCCCCGAAAGCTGGATAGAGGAAGCCACCACCTCCAAGATAGCCTCTTTGCCCGCCGGTATGAGACCGGAGAACTTGAAGATGAAGCCGAAAGATAGCGACTGGTTGCAAGGCTACGGTTACCAGATGTGGCGTTGCCGCCATAACGCCGTTCGTGCCGATGGAGCCAATGGACAATACATTATTATATTGCCCGAGCAAAATGCGGTAATCGCCATGACTGCGAATATCGGCGATATGCAGGCCGAGATCAACTTGATATGGAAATATATCTTGCCTGCCTTGAGATAGGAGATGTAGGCCCTACGTCCGGGAAACCAATAAGAGCCCCCGGACGTAAGCCTATGACTTGTTGGGCGTAAGCGAATGGTTTACGGTACGTAAGTCAATGGATTGCGGGAAAAACTCAATGATTCCCACCCCGTAAACCATTGGGTTACGAAAAAAGAAAAGCCTTCTGGTCACAGACCGGAAGGCTTTTCTTAGTTGCGGAGGCAAGACTCGAACTTACGACCTTTGGGTTATGAGCCCAACGAGCTACCACTGCTCCACTCCGCGATATAGTTGCTATCATTTCTTGATTGCGAGTGCAAAGGTAGGGATATTTTCTTACAAAACAAATTTATTGCAAGTTTTTTTTAATATACTTGGTAGATACGATCTTTTTTAAGTACTTTGCGCACAGTTTTAATCAAAATGTGCAATACAATGCCGATGACAGTTTCTAAAACACGTGACATGTTGGTGGATGTGGCCAGACAATTGTTTGCCCGCATGGGGGTTGATAACACAACGATGAACGATATTGCACAGGCATCTCGTAAGGGGAGACGTACGCTTTATACGTACTTTAAAAGCAAGAACGAGATCTATTTGGCGGTAGTGGAGTCGGAGCTGGACCAGCTTCATAAGATGCTGGTGGACGTGGCCAGCAAGGATCTGCCGGCGGACGAGAAGCTGCTGACGTTTATCTATAGCCGCTTGGACGCTGTAAAGGCGTTGGTGTTTCGGAACGGTACGTTGCGGGCTACCTTCTTCCGTGATATATGGCGGGTGGAGAAGGTACGCAAGAGTTTCGACCTTCGGGAAGTGGAGATCATAAAGGGAATATTGGACGATGGCGTGAAGGAGGGTATATTCAGCATGCCGGACACGGACATTACCGCCCTCGTGCTCCATCATGCCTTGAAAGGGCTGGAGGTGCCCTATATCCGGGGGATCATGGGTGATAATATCAGCCAGCGGATTAAACGTAGAGACAATGTGATGAATTTAATATTCAACGGAATAAAGATTAAGTAAATCAAAGACACTAAGGAATGTTTATTAATGCGACAGGGTTTTATGTGCCTGAAGAACGGGTAGATAACCAACATTTTCTTGAATTGAGCGGGTTGACAAGTGAGTGGATTGAGCAACGGACGGGAATTCATACCCGCTCGAAAGCGAAAGAGGGAGAGAATATCAATACCATGAGCCTTGAGGCCGTGAAGGACGCTCTTCCCAAATTGCCTTACGATATCACGGAGGTAGACTTGATCGTCTCCGCTTCGTATTCTCCTTATGATACGGTTGCGACGGCCGCGCATACGGTTCAACATGAGTATACTATCGCTGACGCGAAAGCTTTATATCTATCCTCGGCTTGTTCTTCTTTCTTGAACGCCTTGGAGGTTGTGGAGGGATATTTCGCCATGGGGAAGGCTTCCAAGGCTTTGGTGCTTTCCGCTGATAAGAACTCCGCTTATTATAATGAAACAGACCCGAAGGCGGGCCATTTATGGGGTGATGCCGCCGCCGCTTTCTTTATCTCCAAGGAGCGGATCGGTGAGGGCGACGCTGAGATCGTAGAGGTCTACACGCAAGGTCTCGGCCATTTGTCGAAAGCGATGGAGGCGGTTCACTTGCGTCCTCGTGACGGCGGTATCTTGATGCCGGAGGGGCGTGACGTATTTATCCAAGCTTGTACCTATATGCCTAAGAATGTCCTTCATTTGTTGGAGAAGAACGGTTATACGCTGGATAACCTTACTTATTTCATCGGCCATCAGGCGAATATGCGTATCATGGCGAATATCGCCAAGCAATTGAACTTGCCGGACGAGAAATTTTTGCACAATATCGAGGAGCTGGGAAATACGGGTTCCGTAAGCTCGGCCTTGGTATATGCCCAGAACGATAAGAATTTCAAGAAAGACGACTTGATCGCTATCACGGTATTCGGCGGTGGCTATTCAACGGGAGCTTGCTTGATTAAACATTGATATTAAAAAATTTGAGTAATATGAAACTATTAGAAGGTAAAGTGGCTGTCGTAACAGGTGCCGCTCGTGGTATTGGTAAGGCTATCGCCTTGAAGTTCGCCCAAGAGGGCGCTAACATCGCTTTCACGGATCTAGTGATCGATGAGAATGGCTTGGCTACACAGGCCGAGATCGAGGCCTTGGGCGTGAAGGCGAAAGGATACGCTTCTAACGCCGCTAACTTTGAAGAGACTCATAACGTGGTGGCCGAGATCGTGAAGGATTTCGGACGTATCGATATCTTGGTGAACAACGCCGGTATCACGAAAGACGGCTTGATGATGCGTATGAGCGAGGGACAATGGGACGCTGTGTTGAACGTGAACTTGAAGTCCGCTTTCAACTTTATCCACGCTTGTACCCCGGTCATGATGAAGCAACGTGCGGGTAGCATTATCAATATGTCTTCTGTCGTAGGTGTCCATGGTAACGCCGGACAAGCTAACTACTCCGCTTCCAAGGCCGGTATGATCGGCTTGGCTAAGTCTGTCGCTCAGGAGTTGGGTTCTCGTGGCATCCGTGCGAACGCTATCGCCCCGGGATTCATCATCACGGATATGACCGCTCAGCTGTCTGACGAGGTACGTGCCGAGTGGTGCAAGAAGATTCCTTTGCGCCGTGGTGGAACGGTCGAGGATGTGGCTAATATCGCTACCTTCTTGGCTTCGGATATGTCTTCTTATGTATCCGGACAGGTTATTCAGGTTGACGGCGGTATGAACATGTAATATGGAGGTTATTTACGAGGATAATCATATTATAGCGGTAGATAAGACCTGCCGTGAGATCGTGCAAGGCGACAAGACGGGCGATAAGCCTCTCTCGGAGATGCTGAAGGCATGGCTGAAGAAGAAGTATTGCAAGCCCGGTAACGTCTTTGTCGGTGTCACGCACCGTCTGGATCGTCCGGTGAGCGGGGTCGTGATTTTCGCCAAGACGAGCAAGGCCCTCTCTCGCTTGAACGAGATGTTTCGTGTCGGTGAGGTGCGCAAGACGTATTGGGCGATCGTCAAGAGCCGTCCCCCGCAGGATGAGGGTGAGTTGGTGGATTGGCTGGTGCGGAACGAGAAGCAAAATAAGAGTTACGCTTACGATACCGAGCGGCCGAATGCCAAGAAAGCTATCCTGCGTTATAAATTGATCGCCCATTCGGATAATTATTATCTGTTGGAGATCGATTTGAAGACGGGGCGGCACCATCAGATCCGCTGTCAGTTGGCGAAGATGGGATGTCCGATCAAGGGAGATCTGAAATATGGTTTCGATCGTTCCAATAAGGATGGAGGCATTAGCTTGCACGCACGTAGCGCGGAGTTTATCCATCCGGTTTCAAAAGAGAACGTGCGAATTGTCGCTCCCGTGCCGGACGATAATTTGTGGAAAACGTTGTCGGTTGATCAATAAGATAATAGATGAAGATCTGGTATCTGTGAAATCCTTTCGGATGGAAAAAGCATTTCATTCGAAGGGATTTTTATTTTTAAGTGTAGACTTTCCCGGCTGGTTGTGGATTTATTCCCCAGTTGGATATGCCCTAATTTTAGTATAAATGTTAACATAAACGCTATACGGTTTGTTATTAAGTGAAGTAACGTTAATTATCGATGTCCTCGAGAAAAATGGAATGATTCTTTCTTTCTTAAATAACAAATGTGACATAAGTAATTTATATAGGTAGAATGAGCAAGAAAAGATTGGCAAAAGTACAGGTTATCTTGATAGCCCTTGTAGTAGCGATGACGGGTTGCCACCATAAGGAAGAGCAGCAATTGCCCATCGTGATCGTAGACAAACCCTCAAAAGAAGACGTGCAGATTTATGGTGAGTACGTGGGACGTATCCGTGCCGCCAGCTTTGTCGAGGTACATGCCCGTGTGGAGGGATTCCTAGAGAAAATGTTGTTTGAGGAAGGTAAACGGGTGAAGCAGAATGAGCCCCTGTTTATGATTAATCCCGATAAATATCGTGCTAGGGTAGAGAAGGCGAAAGCCCAACTGAAGAAAAGCCAAGCCCAAGCGGCCAAGGCCCGGCGTGACGTGGAACGCCTGAAACCGTTGTACGAGCAACACGCCGCCAGCCAGCTGGATTTGGATAACGCCACGGCCGCTCTGGAAGACGCCGAGGCGAATATCGCCATGAGCAAGGCGGATCTGGATCAAGCGGAGATGGAGTTGAGCTATACGGTAGTGACCTCGCCGCTGTCCGGGTATATCAGTGAGCGTTTCGTGGATGTGGGCGCTTTGGTGGGCCCGGGTGTCAATTCGAAATTGGCGGCTGTCGTGAAGAGCGACACGGTATTGGTCGATTTTAAGATGACCGCCTTGGATTACCTGCGTGCCGAGCGTCGTAACGTGAAGTTTGGCGAGCGGGATACGACCCGTTCGTGGCAGCCTACCGTGACGGTTACCTTAGCGGACGACTCTGAATACCCGGTAAAAGGTATCGTGGACTTCGCCGATCCGCTGGTGGACCCGAAGACCGGTACGTTTGGCGTTCGTGCGGAACTATCCAACCCGAACCAGAAATTATTGCCCGGACAGTTCACGAAAGTGAAGCTCCTGCTGGATGTCCGAGAGCGTTCGATTGTCGTTCCCCGGAAAGCGCTCTCGATTGAGAAAGGAGGTGCGTTCATCTATATCATCCGTAGGGACGATATCGCCGAGAAGCGTTTCGTGCAGACTGGCCCGGAGATCGGCAACAAGGTCGTGATCGAACGGGGCTTGGGCGAGAACGAGCGAGTAGTGGTAGAGGGTTATCATAAATTGGTGCCGGGCGTGAAGGTACATGCGGTAGAGGCCGGCGACGAGAAGGCTATCCAAGCGCTTAGAGAGGAGGAAGAACAATGAAACCGGGATTCTTTATAGACCGTCCTGTCTTTTCGACCGTCTTATCGATCCTGATCGTGATTGTCGGAATCATCGGACTGGCATTGTTGCCTGTGGACCAGTATCCGCAGATTACGCCCCCCGTGGTGAAGATCAGCGCCACGTATCCGGGAGCGAGCGCCCTGACGGTGTCTCAAGCGGTCGCTACCCCGATCGAGCAGGAGCTGAACGGTACGCCCGGCATGATTTATATGCAAAGTAGTAGCTCGAACTCGGGTAGCTTGAATATTACGGTGACCTTCGATGTATCCGCCGACGCGGACTTGGCGGCTGTCGAGATCCAGAACCGTGTGAAACTGGCCGAGAGCCGTTTGCCCGCCGAGGTGATCCAGAATGGTATCACGATCGAGAAGCAGGCACCCAGCCAGCTGATGACCTTGAGCTTGATGTCCGACGATCCGAAGTTCGACGAGATTTATCTGAGTAACTTCGCCACGATCAACGTGTTGGACGTATTGCGCCGTATCCCGGGCGTAAGCCGTGTATCGAATATCGGTAGCCGTTATTACGGTATGCAGATCTGGGTGTATCCGGATCGGTTGGCCAATATGGGATTGACGGTAAAGGACTTGCAGGATGCCTTGAAAGACCAGAACCGGGAATCGGCGGCGGGCGAGCTAGGTAAGCAACCTGTGCTGGACGTGGATGTCACCTTGCCTATCACGGCCCCGGGACGTTTGTCCACCGTGAAGGAGTTTGAGGATATCGTGGTGCGGGCGAACCCGGATGGCTCGATCGTCCGGATGAGCGACGTGGCCCGGGTATCGCTGGAGGCTTCCTCGTATTCTACGGAGAGTGGGATCAACGGGAAGAACGCCGCTATCTTGGGTATCTATATGTTGCCGGGAGCGAACGCTCTGGAGGTCGCCACGAAGGTGAAAGAGGCGATGAAGGATATCAGCAAGAACTTCCCGGAAGGCTTGGAGTATAATTTCCCGTTCGATATGACGGAGTATATCTCCCAGTCCGTGCACGAGGTGTATAAGACCTTGTTCGAGGCCCTCTTCTTGGTCGTTCTCGTGGTGTTCCTCTCGTTGCAGAATTGGCGTGCGGCCTTGATCCCGACGATCGCTGTCCCGATCTCCTTGATCGGAACGTTCGGTTTCATGTTGATCTTCGGCTTCTCGTTGAATATGCTTACCTTGCTGGGATTGATCTTGGCGATCGGTATCGTGGTGGACGACGCTATCGTGGTGGTGGAGAACGTGGAGCGTATCATGGCCGAGGAGCGTGTGACCGCCCGTGAGGCTACGCATAAGGCGATGCGGGAATTATCCGGCGCCTTGATCGCTACCTCCATGGTATTGGCCGCCGTGTTCGTGCCGGTGAGTTTCTTGGGAGGTATCACGGGGCAGTTGTACCGTCAGTTCTCCGTTACGATCGTAGTTTCCGTGTTGTTGTCCACGGTAGTGGCCTTGACGTTGAGTCCGGCGATGTGCGCCATTATCTTGCGTCCGTCTCATAAGAAGAAAGCGTTTATTTTCCGTAAGATCAATCTGTGGTTGGCGAAAGGAAATAAGAAATATACGAAGTTGTTGCGTATCTCCATCGCTAATCCCCGCCGTATCTTGGCAGGGTTCGGGATGGTACTGGTGGCTATCTTCGTCTTGAACCGGGTGTTGCCTACCAGCTTTATCCCGGAGGAGGATCAAGGATTCTTCACCGTAGAGCTGGAGATGCCCGAGGGTACTACCTTGGAGCGTACACGTGCCGTGACAGACCGTGCGATCGAGTTCCTCGACCATCATCCGGCCGTGGCCTACGTACAGAACGTAACCGGTAGCAGTCCCCGTGTCGGTACGAACCAAGGGCGTGCCACGCTGACGGTGATCCTGAAACCATGGGAAGAGCGTAAATCCTCCGGTATGAAGGTAGAGGACGTGATGGCCGATGCCCGCCGGGAATTCTATTATTACCCCGAGGCTAAGTCGTACGTGAACCGTCCGCCGGTAATCCCGGGCTTGGGCGAGAGCGGTGGTTTGGAGATGCAGTTGGAGGCTAGGGGAGACGCTAGCTGGGATAATCTGGTAAGCGCCACGGATACCTTCCTGTATTACGCCTCGCAGGCGCCGGAGCTTCAAGGCGTATCTTCCGCCATGCAGAGCGAGATCCCGCAGTTGTATTTCGACGTGGATCGTGACCGGGCGAAGTTCCTCGGCATCCCTTTGTCCGATATCTTCTCGACCATGAAAGCTTATCTTGGCTCCGTGTACGTGAACGACTTCAATATGTTCAACCGTATTTACCGTGTATATATCCAAGCGGAGGCGCCTTACCGGGCTACCCGGGATAATCTGGACTTGTTCTTCGTGCGCAGTAAGGACGGGGCGATGGTCCCATTGACCGCCTTGGGTACGACCCAATATACGACCGGTCCGGGAACGATCAAGCGTTTCAATATGTTCACCACGGCCTCGATCAACGCTGTAGCCGCCCCGGGATATAGTACGGGCGAGGCGATGGCGGCGATGGAACGGATCGCTAGGGAGCATCTGCCCGAGAATATCGGTCTGGAGTGGAGCGGTCTTTCCTATCAGGAGAAACAGGCCGGCGGGCAGACGGGATTTGTCTTGGCGTTGGTATTCTTGTTTGTCTTCTTGTTCTTGGCGGCTCAGTATGAGAGCTGGATCGTGCCGATCGCCGTATTGCTTTCCTTGCCGGTCGCCACGTTGGGTGCCTACTTGGGTATCTGGGTGACGGGGTTGGAGAACGATATCTATTTCCAGATCGGTCTGGTAACCCTGATCGGTTTGGCGGCGAAGAACGCTATCTTGATCGTCGAGTTCGCCAAGGTACAGGTGGATAACGGGGTAGATGTGGTGAAAGCCGCTATCCATGCCGCCCAGATGCGTTTCCGCCCGATCTTGATGACCTCGTTGGCTTTCGTGTTGGGTATGCTTCCGATGGTGTTGGCTAGCGGGCCGGGCTCAGCTTCCCGCCATAGTATCGGTACGGGCGTGTTCTTCGGTATGCTGGTGGCGATTACGGTAGGTATCGTGTTGGTTCCCTTCTTTTTCGTCTTGATCTATAAGATAAAGGGAAAGATGCGGATGGAACGTATCGCTCAAAAGAAAGAAGTGGTAACCTCTATTTTAAAGAGACACAAAAACGGAAAATTATGATGACAAAGAATTTCTATATAGCCGCTTTCGTCGTTTCTATGCTGGCGTTCTCTTCCTGCAAGATCGGAAAGCGGTACGCACGTCCGGAGTTGAACCTGCCGGACCGGATCGAGGCTTATACGGATACGACCGATACGGCGTCCGTGGAGAATATCCCTTGGGAGAGCCTTTACGCCGATGAGACCTTGAAAGATTTGATCAAAAAGGCTCTGGATAATAATAAGGATATGAAGATCGCCGCCGCCAAGGTGAAGGAGATGATCGCCGCCAAGCGGATCTCTTTCGCGAGTATGCTGCCGGAGGTGGGAGCGAATGTCTATGCGCAAAAGGAACGCTTGAATTATGGAGGGGATAACCCAAAGCCCGATCCAGAATTTGGGGCGAAGCTGACTTTGTCTTGGGAATTAGATTTATGGGGCAACCTTCGCTGGGCGAATGAGGCAGCCATCGCTTCCTATATGGAGACCGTGGAAGGACAACGTGCCTTGCGATTGACCATCATCGCCGAGGTTGCCGCCAATTATTATCAACTTTGCGCCTTGGACCAAGAGTTGTCGATCGTACAGCAAACTTTGGACGCACGCCGTGAGGGTGTTCGCTTGGCGAAGCTTCGCTATGAGGGCGGACTTACTTCCGAGACGGCTTACAACCAAGCCCAAGTGGAGTTGGCCCGTACCGAGACCTTGATCCCCTCGCTGGAGCGTCAGATCAAGATCAAGGAAAGCGACCTCAGCATGTTGTTGGGCGAGTATACGGATGATATCCCCCGTGGTCTTTCCTTGAGCGACCAGCACTTGCCGGATGCCTTACCGATCGGCTTACCGTCTTCTTTGCTGGAGCGCCGACCGGACATGCGTCAAGCGGAGTTTAAGCTTCGGGCGGCGAACGCTCAGGTGGGTGTGGCGCAAACGGACTTATTCCCGAAGATCCGTTTGACAAGTAATTACGGTTTCGAGAGCGATGAGTTAAGCAGTATCTTGAAGAGTCCGGCAGGTTTTATTGCCGGAAGCCTGTTGCAGCCGATCTTCGCCATGGGGAAGAACAAGGCGAAAGTGAAAGCGGCGAAGGCTCGTTACGAGCAAGAGGTCTATAGTTACGAGAAGAGCGTATTAGGCGCTTTCAAGGAGGTGAACAACGCTATCGTGACCGTCCGCAAGGTGAAGGAGATCCGTGCTTCCCGCATGAATCTGGAAGCCTCCGCCAGTAAATATCTGGAACTCGCCCAACTGCAATACATCAACGGTGTCATCAGCTACATGGACGTATTGGATGCCCAGCGTGGTTTGCTGGACGCCCAGATCGGTTTGAACAATGCCGTGCTGGATGAGTTGCTGTCGGTGGTATACCTGTATAAGGCTTTAGGGGGAGGGTTTTGATACTCTCTCCCGGGGAAATCTATCTCAATGGAACAGGTCCCGTAAACCAGTGGAATCCACTTCGTATTCCACTGGTTTACGGGATCTGTTCCATTGAGTTTAGTAGACTATTACTGAGGTTTAGTATCCCATGCCGTCCATCATGTCATCAAGGTTCCCTCCTTGGTCTCGCCATCTGGCATAATCGTCTTCACCAAGCGCATAATAGGTGTTACGTTCATAATCATTGTCATTCTCTTGATAGTCGGGGGCGTTATCAGTTTTTTCCTCTTCTATAGGTACAAAGCGTTCTTTCTTGAAATCGAACTCAAGAGATCCAAAGGTATATGTTTGTTTGTTGTTATAACGCTCATATTCCCGGATTTTCGCGCTCCCGGTTTGTACGAATACGAGGGTCTCATGATTTGCGTAGCATAAGGATGAGCCATAGCCTCCTTTTGCTTTAGTCAGAAAGTCATAGCCCTCACATTCGAACACCACAGAGCCATCGCCATCAAAATACTGACCGTCGGCGTATATAACCTCTTCGGAGATCTTTAAGGATTCGTAGACGCACGGAAGTATTTCTTTTTCGTCCATTCGGTACAGCCCCTTTTTCCCGTCTTCTCCGGTTACGATAAATAGTACATTGGAGTAAGAGGATTCCTCGGATAGAGAGAATAGCTTGGTCTTGATCGCTTTTATGTCCGTATAATAGCCGATGATTGGCTCTTCGTTTCGGTAAATTGCGCATTGTCCGTCTTTCCAGACCTTTGCCCATTGTGTGTCTGAGTCATGCCATCCAGTAATGCGTGCCGCCTCTATTTTATCGAAGACAAACCCGGTTATTAATTTATCTCTGTAGATGAACGCGTATTTCCCTCTTTGGGAGGCTAGGGCGCAATTGGGGCATCCGTTTTCATGGTATAGCATATCTGCCTCGTCACATCCGTTCACTATATCTATTCCATTGTAATAAACCAGTCCCTGCTTCCCGTTTCGGGTGTAACGGATATAATTCCCTTTTTTTCTAATCTTATCATGCGGATACTCATATCTTCGCTCCTCATATTCCATGAATTTTATATCCTCGCATCCGATCGGCACGATCAGTTGTCGCCCCACGTATAACCCTTGATAAACCTGTTCTTTCCCTTCGCCGCTATTCGAGATGGACACGATTGATAATAGCGTTTCATTCATACCGCTATGGATTTGGATCTTTGAAAAAATAGCCGGTATAATTATCTCGCCCTGCATTATTTGAAGTACTCCATACAGTTCCCTTGCGTATTCATATGGATGAGCCGTCTTGTCCTTCTCGTTGAAGTACACAGGCTGTTTAAGTTCTCGTTTAAACACCATATAGCCACGTGGCCCTGTAGGAGCTATGTAGCCTAGGCTGTTGCCATATACATCCAAGACCTCTTTGTCCTGATTATCATCCCTCAGCGTAATCAGGTCGTTGGCAAATCGTGTAATCCTTACATTGTAAAAGCATTTATAAAATAGGATTTTACCACTCGGGTCTATGATTGAAACGTATTTGTCGCCCGCATGTGAGAGAAGATACTCCGGCGTACCTAAATATTCCGCACGAGGCATTTCGTAATCAGAATCATTGGGCGTTCTGCCCATACTTCGTGAGTGGGCCTTTTCCCTGTCAAGGGAATGAATCGTCCATTCAGATCTTCCGCTCTCTTCTTTCTTGCTTAGTACTTTAACCCCGTATTTACTATACCAGACAACTTCGCAAGCTTGCAGGAATACGGTATTACCATCTTTGTTAACGACCCAGAGGCTGAAATCTTTATTGAAGAAATATAAGTCATCCATAGCGAACAGGTAAGTACATCTCTTCTCGAGTTTACCCTTCATAAGTACGTTGTCCTTGCCCTCTTTGATGTCTCTATAATTACATTTGATGGTAGAGTGTCCTTCCGCCTTTTCGTTATCCGCTAAGTGCAAGTTGTCTTTACAAAACTCGTAAATAGTGCCAATGGGGATATCCATCAGTCGTGTAGGCCGTTTAACTACTTGTATAAGGGATGAGAGGGGTTGGTAATAGCTTACATCTTTCAGTAGCCTATCTCCTTCCCTGTTGATCACCCAGTTGTTTGGCTTGGTTGTCCAAGGCGACTCATAGCCCTCTTTGTAGGCATCGTATTGTTGGCGGAGATGATAAGACTCTTCATCCTGTATCAACAACATCGTTTGTGCGTCATTCGGAAACGATTCGCGGGAATCCACCTCATTCAGTTCTTCGTCACAGACATGAAAGCGTTCATCCTTGAAATATCCATAGAAAAACTTTCCGTCTCCTTCCGCTTGGATGGAAATTCTTCTAAAATCAATCAGCCCCTGTTGCTTCAACAGCGCTTGAAATAAATTATTGCTAATATCCATGTCGTTTATACTTATAATCTGTTCAAGATCTTATCTGATGACATAATCCTTACCTATACTTTTCTAAGACGCTGCCATGTTGATGCCTTTACATAATTACATTCCATTGACTTACGGGGCATATTTTATTTATTTTTTAATTATGTATCAAGTAAAATATCAACCTCTTGCCTTAATAAAGGCAGATGGTTGACAACGATACTCCAAAGAATATCAACAGATAGACTGTCATAACCATGTATAATGTAGTTACGGGCATCTACTATCTTTCGGGAATTGGTGATCGCTATTGTCGGAGACGTTTTTAATATCCGGTTCATGGCCTCTCCGATAATCTCGATATTTCTTTCTATTGCCCGTCTAAGACGTAAGTCTTTGCAGAAATTTTCAAATAGCTTGGGTTGATCATCGAAAAAACTTTCGATCTCGTCAATCGCCGTAGCTATATCTTGTAAATGTTTTTTGATGAAGTTATCCATAGATTAACATCTTTGTGGTATCAATATTTTCCTTGAGATAAGGATTATGGATCGCTTGTTCTTCCAGCAAGTCTACTTCTCTTTCGAAAAGACTCTCCAAGGCATATTTCAAGTCAAAGAAATTAGAGAAGTAATCATCTACGTTGGTCTTGTCAAAATCGACTACCAGATCTATGTCGCTTTGCTCATTAAAGCGATTGGTAAGGACAGAGCCGAAAGCAAATAGCTTTTTTACTTTATGTCGTTTACATAAAGCGATGATCGCTGGAAGATAATTGCCGGGAAAGTTCATGCCTATATATCCTTTTATTAATCTGTTCAACGCTCCAAATATAATGAAAAATCTCATTACTCTACCTATCAAGAGCAAATTCTATTAGGATAGGAGGCTGGATATGGTTTGGGTGCGGTTGCCGTGGTTATCTGAGGCTGAAGCCAATTCTTTCGAACAAATCTTTGCGTAGCCATTAAAAATTTCCTATATTGCGCAAAGTGAATGTTATTTGCCTTTATCCTTAAATTTAAACTAAAAGAAAAGACTATTATGAGACAGAGCTTGATAGCGGCGGGAATGTTTTTATTAACGGGAGGTATGGTTGGTTGCGGTACCTCTTCTACCCAAGAGAAAGAGGATCTTATCGTGGTGGACGTATCGAAAGATTATCCCAAAAAGGAACTGATCTTGCAAGATCTTTTTGATGTGGAATATATTCCGTTGGAGACGACGGACGAGTTCGTGACGCTAGGCTGGTTGCAGGCGATTGGGAAGGATGTGATGATCATACGAAATATGTGGGCCGTCGATGGTGATATCTTTATTTATGACCGGAAAGGTAAGGCTATTCGGCATATCAATCGGAAAGGGCAGGGGAACGAGGAGTATGCCGCAACGAGCGGTGTCTATCTGGATGACGAGAAAGGGGAGATATTCGTGGGGAATAGGGCCGATGGCAGTGTGCTGGTCTATGATTTGTACGGCAATTTCAAGCGACGTTTTAAGTTCAATGGGGACGGGTTCGCGGATTTTAGCGCTTTTTATTCCCTGTATGATTTCGACAATGAGCATTTCATCGTCCAGGATTCCAATAGTGGACGCACATTCAATTTCACGACCAAGGAGGAGGACTTGGAGCCTAGAAATCTGTTCCAGCTCATATCCAAGCAAGACGGGAGCGTCTCGAAAGAGATAGAGATCCCTTTTGAGAAAAAGGTGTCGCAAGTATTGTTCGACGAAAAGGGCATAGGTATGGTTAATAACCCTTGTATCGTCCCTTACGGGGATCGTTGGCTACTTACGGAGCCATCTTGCGACACGGTCTACACCTATTCGCCAGCTGATGGATTAAAGCCCTTTATCGTAAGGACTCCCTCTATTCAATCCATGAGCCCGGAGATCTTTCTTTTCCCGGGTGTGGTTACGGATCGCTATTGTTTTATGCAGACCGTAAAGAAAGAGTTGAACTTGGCGATGATGGATACCTACTATCGGTTGATGAGAACCGATTTGGTGTACGATAGGGAGACAAAGGAAGTATCTGAGTATGTCCTGTATAACGATGATTTCACGAAAGAAGTACCGATCGCCAACCTCGTGGACGAGATTTTTGACCTCACGGTCTTCAATAACGACGAGATCGCCTTCACGTGGCGGATAAATACCCCCGAACTTGTCGAGGCCTATCAAGAAGGACACCTCAAAGGCAAGCTGAAGGAGATCGCCACTGGTATGCACGAGGAGGATAACCCCGTGATCATGGTGGCGAAGTATAAGCGATAATGAGAAAATTCTCATTATCTTTGCGCTCATATAATAATCAGAGATAGAAAATGCCATTAAATTTACAAAAGAACTTACCGGCTATCGAGCTGCTGAAGAAGGAACACATCTTCGTGATGGATTCCTTGCGTGCGTCGGAGCAGGATATCCGCCCCCTTCGGGTAGTCGTATTGAATTTGATGCCCCTTAAGATAACGACCGAGACGGACTTGGTTCGTCTCCTCAGTAATACACCCCTGCAAGTGGAACTTGATTTCATGAAGATCAAGGGACATACGCCGAAGAATACGCCCATCGAGCATATGCAGGAATTTTATAAGGATTTCGATGAGATGGCGGATGATTTCTACGACGGGATGATCGTGACGGGCGCTCCCGTGGAGCAGATGCCTTTCGAGGAAGTTAGTTATTGGGAGGAGATCACGCAGATATTCGATTGGGCCCGTACGCATGTTACCTCCACGCTCTATATCTGCTGGGCGGCGCAAGCGGGGCTATACCATTTCTATGGGGTGCCTAAATATGATTTGCCGGCCAAGATGTTCGGAGTCTTCCGTCATTCGCTCCGGGAACCGTTTGTTCCGATCTTCCGGGGGTTCGATGACGAGTTCTTCGTGCCTCATAGCCGTCATACCGAGATTCGCCGGGAGGATATCATGAAGGTGCCCGAGCTCACCTTATTGTCCGAGAGCGAGGAATCCGGCGTCTATATGGCGATGGCTCGTGGCGGACGGGAATTCTTCATCACCGGTCATTCCGAGTATTCGCCCTATACGCTGAATGATGAGTATATGCGTGATTTGGGGAAGGGATTGCCCATCAACAAGCCTCGTAATTATTACCGGAACAACGATCCGGCGCAAGGCCCGGTGGTACGTTGGCGGGGGCACGCGAACCTGCTGTTCACTAATTGGCTGAACTATTACGTATACCAAGAGACCCCGTTCCGCCGGGAAGATATCAAAAAACTAGGAAGCTTGTAAATGAGAAAAGAACCCCGTTCGATAGAACTGTTATCTCCCGCTAAGGATCTGATTTGCGGCAGGGAGGCGATTAACCATGGTGCCGATGCCGTGTATATCGGTGCCCCGAAGTTTGGAGCCCGTGCCGCCGCTGGTAATACGCTGGACGATATACGGCAGCTTTGCGATTACGCCCATCTCTATTCGGCTCGTATTTACGTGGCCTTGAACACTATCTTGAAAGAAGAGGAGCTGGCAGAGGCCGAGCAAATGATCTGGCAACTTTACGAGGCCGGGGCGGATGCCTTGATCGTTCAAGACATGGGTATCACCCAGTTGAACCTTCCGCCTATCCCCTTGCACGCCAGTACGCAAACGGATAACCGTACGCCGGAGAAGGTGAGATTCCTGCAAGAGGTAGGTTTCACGCAAGTCGTATTGGCGAGGGAGCTATCGCTGAACCAGATACGGGAGATCGCCGAGCGAACGACCGTGCCTCTGGAGGTCTTCGTACACGGGGCGCTGTGCGTAAGCTATAGCGGCCAGTGTTACCTGAGTGCCGCCTTGAGCGGACGAAGCGCCAACCGGGGGGAATGCGCCCAGTATTGCCGCCTGCCTTATAGCTTGATCGACGCGGACGGGAAGGAGATCGTATCGGGTAAGCATCTCTTATCCTTGAAGGACATGAACCGGGGCGAATACTTGGAGGAGTTGTTGGATGCCGGTGTCTCTTCCTTGAAGATCGAGGGTCGTTTGAAGGATGTATCTTACGTGAAAAACGTAACGGCTTGGTACCGGAAGAAACTGGACGCTATCTTGGCCCGTCGGCCGGAATACCGTCGTGCCTCGGCCGGGCATAGCACTTACACGTTCGAACCTGTGGCGGAGAAAAGCTTCAACCGGGGTTTCACGCCTTTCTTATGGAAGGAGCGCACGAAGGATATCACCAGCTTTGATACGCCTAAGTCCTTGGGGGAGCCGGTGGGTACGGTGAAAGAACTGAAAGGAAACTCTTTCACGATCGCCGGACTGAAACAATTGAATAATGGCGACGGGCTTACCTTCTTCAACGAGAAAGGGGAGTTGGAGGGCTTCCGGGTAAACCGTGTGGAGGCGAACCGGATCTTTACGTTGGATCGCCCGGCGATCCGTCCGAAGATGCCTTTGTACCGGAATTTCGATCAAGAGTTTGATAAACTGCTATCCAAGCCATCCGCCGAGCGGAAGCTCTCTGTCCGGATGGAATTTCAAGATAACGCCTTTGGCTTCACGTTAAGTATGACAGACGAGACAGGAGCCCGTATCATGCTTACCCAGCCGTTCGAGAAAGAACCGGCCCGGCGGGATCAAGCGGAGAATATCCGTACCCAGCTCTCTAAGTTGGGAAATACGCCTTTTGAGGCGGTGGAGGTCACCGTGGCGATGTCTGATAACTGGTTTGTCCCTTCTTCTTTATTGGCCGAGATGCGTAGGCAAGGGGTGGAGAGGCTTATCTCTACCCGGCGGATTCGTTACCGCAGGGAAGAGGCTCGTCCGGTAAAGCCGTGTGTAGGCGAGACTCTGGAAATCCCTTTCCCAGAGAAATGTCTGACCTATTTAGGGAATGTCTCCAATAGCAAGGCTGGTGCCTTTTATAAGGCACATGGCGTGACTGCCGTGGAAGACGCTTTCGAGTTGTCTCCCCGGAAGGATGTCCCTTTGATGTTCACGAAACATTGCCTGAGGTACAGTATGGGATGGTGCCCTACTTACCAGAAGCAGAAGTCTCCCTATAAGGAGCCTTACTTGCTGTGCTATAAGGAAACGCTCTTGCGTTTGCGCTTCGACTGCAAGAATTGCCAGATGTTGATCTATGCGGAGGAATAACCGGCTTTGTAACTACTTAATCCGATAAATAAAACAGGTATGAAACGACAAATTTTCTCGCTGTTCCTGCTCTTGCTCACGTTGGTAGCTTGTGGGGATAAGCCTTTGGACCCGAATAAACCCGTATATGTGAAAATCAAGACGACGATGGGAGACGTCACCGTCCTGCTATACGACGATACGCCTCTTCACCGGGATAACTTCATCAAGCTTTGCCAGTCGAACGAGTATGAGGGTATGCTTTTCCACCGTGTTATCAAGGAGTTTGTCGTGCAAGGTGGTGATCCGGAGAGTAAAGCGCATGAGCCGGGCGTCTTGTATGGGGATGGCGATGGTGGTTATACCGTTCCCGCCGAGATATTACCCAATCATTTTAATAAGAAAGGCGCTTTGATCGATGCGAAAGAGATCGATGCCGTGAATCCGGAACGTGCCTCCGCCGGTACGCAGTTCTGTTTTGTGCAAGGGAAAGTCTTGGACGACAAGGAGCTTGCGGAGAAAGAGGCTCGTATCAATGAGATCCGCCGCAACTGGTTGTACTATAAATTCCGGGATGAGCTGAAAAAGCAAGATCCTTCCTTGGCCGCCGATTCCTTGGAGAATGAGTTACATGCCCGTGCGTCCATCTTGGTGGAAGATACGTTGGCGGTATTAGGCCCGGTAGTGATCCCGGCCGAACGGCGTGAGATTTATAAGACGATCGGTGGCGTTCCGCATCTGGATGGCTCGGTAACGATCTTTGGCGAGGTAGTGGAAGGCTTCGATATCGTAGAGAAGATCTCCGTGGTAAAGACGGATAAGAACGATCGTCCTTTACACGACGTGATGATTAAATCGACGAAGGTTTTCCAGAAATAATAACAATGCCTATTATAAGGAGGTAACGATGCCCATTGTAAGCTCCTTATAATGGGCATCGTAAGGTCTTTACAATGGGCATTGTTAAAACCATCGGATAGCTCTTGTTATACGAGGCTGATCGCTAGCTTGTTATACTAAAAGTATCATCGATCATATTTGGCTCTCGAGCCATTCCAGATACTTCTTTACTCCCTCCGTATCTTCCGCCTCGGGGCTCCAAGGCGCTAGGTTCTCCGGTGCTAGCGGCGCGAACGGCCCTTGCTTTATCTCATAAATAACCGATCCGGATTCCAGTACCAGAAGCCCGTGCCATGTTCCGGCCTTGATCTCCGCTCCATAAGCGCCTTCCTTTGGATTCAGTATCGTTTTCTCCGTGATATTCCCTTCCTCGTCAAACAAGAATACCGCTACCTTTCCACGTAGCAACAAGAATATCTCGTCCTTCGCCGGATTTAAATGCCGGTGCGGACGCAAATACGTACCGGGCTCCATGGCATTCAGTAACCGATTGATCGGATCATCCAATCTCTCATGGAAATTATAGTTCATTCGCAGGCGGGGAGACTGCAAGGCTTTGGCCTGGGTCTCGTCGAGTAATTGTTCGTTGATTATCTTCATCTCTGTATCTTATTGTATTTCTGAGCCACGAATATACGAAATATTTATTGGTCAATGCTTGATATTGCGTATCTTTGCGCCTTGATCATACATATTCTTGAGTCTGAAAATTAAATATTTATGTTATTTAATTCCATAGAGTTCCTTATATTCCTGCCATTGGTTTTCTTTGGTTACTGGTTTGCTTTCAAGTCTTTGCGGTGGCAAAATCTATTTGTGGTAGCTGTTAGTTACCTGTTCTACGGATGGTGGGACTGGCGCTTTTTGCTGCTGATCCTGTTTACGTCGTTATGCAGTTACTTGAGTGGAGTCTATTTGGAGAAATGCGCTGGCAACCGGTCGGTCCAAAAGTGGATAAGTGCCGGTAATATTTTACTGAACCTTTCGATCTTGGGTGTATTTAAGTACTTTGATTTTTTTACCGAGAATTTGGTAAATGTCCTTCACCTATTGGGCTGGGATGCCGATTACGTGACGTTGAATATCTTGCTCCCTGTCGGGATCAGCTTTTATACGTTTCAGGCTTTGAGCTATACGATTGATGTTTACCAAGGTAAAATCAAGGCGACTCATGATATCGTGGCATTCTTCGCTTATATCAGTTTCTTCCCCCAATTAGTGGCGGGCCCGATAGAACGGGCTACTCATTTGTTGCCTCAGTTTCTCCGGCCTCGTAATTTCGATTGTGATCTGGCGTTGGATGGTATACGCCAGATGCTTTGGGGATTTTTCAAGAAAGTGGTGGTTGCCGATAACTGCGCTTTGTTCGTGAACGGTGTGTTTGAGAATTACCAGACGTTGGATGGGAGTACCTTGTTTCTGGGGGCTTTCTTCTTTACGATACAGATTTACGGTGATTTTTCCGGATACTCGGATATAGCGATCGGCTGTGCCCGGTTATTTGGCATAGACCTTATGCAGAACTTTAAGTATCCTTATTTCTCTCGGGATATAGCGGAGTTTTGGCGGCGTTGGCATATATCGTTGACGACTTGGTTCCGGGATTATATCTATATACCGCTAGGGGGGAGCCGGGCAGGGAAATGGAAGAGCTTCCGGAATACCCTTGTTATTTTCTTGGTAAGTGGGTTCTGGCACGGGGCTAACTGGACGTTTGTGGCATGGGGAGCGTATCATGCATTGTTGTTTCTGCCATTGTTATTGTTGGGTCAAAATAGGAGGTATAGAGATTCCGTGGCGGAAAACAGTTTCCTTCCCTCTGTGAAGGAATTGACACAGATGGGAGTTACGTTTCTACTGGTCTTATTGGGATGGATTCTGTTCCGGTCGGAAGATATATCTCAAGCGGCTGTGTACCTCGAGCGGATGTTCAATGCCTCATTATTCTCGGCTCCTCAGCTTGTGGGCTTGGGATTCGGGCAACTCCTGCTGAAGAAATGTTTCTTTTTCACGGCTCTTATGTTCGTCGTGGAATGGATCGGCCGAAAACAGGCGCATGGGTTGATGATAGAGGACCTGAGCCTTCCGGTTCGGTATGTTATCTATACGGTATTGCTGATTATCATCTATGGTTTCGACGCCAGTAATCCACAAGGTTTCATTTATTTTCAATTCTGATAAGTATGAGAAGGTTCTTTATTGCTATATTCTGGTATTTAGGGGTGGTAGGATGTTTAGGGTTGCTTAGTTGCCTGCTGATCCGCTCTTATTTTCATATAAGCGTACCCAGCCTCAAGAGTGATCCGGAAGTAGAGGTATTGATTTTGGGAGATTCCCATCCTTTACATTCGATATCCGCCGATATGCTGGGGAAATCGAGGAATGACGCTAAATCCAGTGAGAATTATTTCAATACCTATATCGATTTATGCTTGAAAGCGCCTTACCTTCCCCATTTGAAAACCGTGATATTGGGGTTTGGTTATCATACGTTTACCGTGGCCGATGATTCCTATCAAGATGAGTTTCCTGCCTATATGTCTATTTATCCCCATCTGAAGGAGCGGGAGGATTTGCGACCTTTGGTACAGGAGGCTGTTTCGCCGGTAACCCGTAAGGAGGTCATGTATTCGTATGAGTTTGGCGTTCCGTTCAAGAATTGCGTAGCTGAGATTAAAAGGAATGTGATTGAGCGTATTTTCACGGGGGCGACCGGGGGAACACTAGACGTTATTATCGATCGTCATTACTATGATGATAAGGGTGCTTATTTATTGCCATCCTCATTTCAACAAGAGATGTTGGGGCGAATCGTAGAGGAATGTAAGAAGCGGGATCTGTCTCTTATTTTGTACAATGCCCCTGTTTCCACGGAATATATGGAACGGGTTCCTTCGAGTTATCGAGAATTGACGGATTCTTTGGCTCGGGAATACGTGGATGATAAAACGGTCTTTTATTTGAATTATACGGCTGTACCGTTACCTGATTCTTGCTATAGGGACGCTGATCATTTGAATGAAATCGGTATCCATAGATTTACCCCGTTGTTAAAAGATACCTTGACTTGTTTGGGGGTAATTTCGGAATAGTTTTCGTATATTTGTACTATGAAGTTACGAAAATAGTGTATTTTATTGGAAATGAGCATATGTTAATCGCTCATGATAGTAATAGGTTACGATTTAGTTAGTTATCTGCTGCATTATTCTTCTGCGCGTTGCGTAACCTTCAAAGAACTCTTCGTATGCAAAAGTAACAATAAAACGGGAGATTTTGATATGAATCTCCCTGATTTTTTTCTATCTCATACAAGTTTTTCCGTAAAAGCGGCTTTATTCGTCGGCACACCATCGCCCAAAAGGATTTTGAACGAACGTGTGCCGACTACTGCATAAGCGGAGAAAAGAGCTTTGCCTCACGCCTAAACGACAGTTTAGACTGATGAGGCAAGGCCCATTTCTTTTGTGCTTATGCCGAAGAGGTGCTTTTACGGTTTTTCAGATGATTTTTCTTTTTCGCTGTTCTTTTGAGCCGGAAGCGGAAAGCCGTGTATGACCGTTTGCCCATAAATGGAACAAGCCGTCACCCACAGCTGGCAAACCGGGAAGAATGATTTTATCTGCCCGCCCCGACACGTCCGGCCAGACAGATAAAACCATACTTCCTTGCAGGTGGTTTGCCCGGTTTCACGCTACCGACTATGTCCTTTTTTGGGGGGACTTCCTTTTTTCACGGATTTCTCTTTTGAAGTTTTCTGTCTAATCTGCCTCTACTTCCGTTTACCTCCATTTTCGCGCCTTTCAGTGAGTCGCATCAGGCAGTCATTTCCGTTCTGGGCGCAAAGGTAACTCCGGGATTTGACGGGAAAGCAAGGTCAAGCCTCCTGTTTTCGGGAAAAATCTCCAGCCCTTCGGGTAGTATTTTTCCCGAAAAAACTTGCATTCCCTAATCCCTACCTTTTTAAGCACCCGAAACGAAAACGACCGATGCGACAGAAAGACGCATAAAAAAAATGTCGGATAAACGAGAGGCAGATAAGATAGTTTGAAACTCAACTCCCTCAGCTCTTGAATCCGCATTAAAAACAAAAAATCAAAAACAGAACGGATATGGGAACAACAATGGCAACAAAATTCGTGGCTTGGGAAGTGCCAACATTGGAAGCACTAAAAGGCAGTAAGGTTTACATTCTTCGTGAGAAACTGAACAACGGAGGACAGATGAACCGAGAGGAAAAGGATTGGCTTACACGCAACGTGAACAGCAACACCTATTTCAAGAGCGCAATACTCCTGCAAGGCTGGAGGTTTGACTTCTCCGATGTACTCCGCACGTTTATCGTGTGCCAATACGGACATTGGACGGAATACAAGGCAACAGACAAGACCGGACTTCGCAGATACCTATACGGCAGGATAGACAACATTGTAGAACTTGAAAAATAGCGAGGATATGACAGCAACGGCAGACTTCAAACAAGTGGCGCAATACATAGGGCTTGCGATATGCACCCTAATCATGCGCATCGTCCTTTGGGTATCCGGCATCCTTTGGGGCATCGTCAGAGAGATAGTAAACGGAGTGTTCCGAGTGGCGATAGGCATAATCGTGGCTATCCTCTCCACAATCGCCTTATTCGGCTTCATCCTTTGGTTATTCACCCTTTAATCTTACCGACAGCGATATGAAAACGACAGACCATTTCAAGAGAACGATACAGATGTATTTGGAGCAACGTGCAGCGGAAGATGCGCTCTTTGCGAAGAACTACCGCAACCCTGCCAAGAACATAGATGACTGCGTGACCTACATTCTGAACTATGTGCAGAAAAGCGGTTGCAACGGCTTCACGGACGGGGAGATATACGGACAAGCCGTACACTACTATGACGAGAACGAGATAGAGGTGGGCAAGCCTATCCAGTGTCAGATAGCCGTGAACCACGTGGTGGAACTCACCACAGAGGAAAAGGCGGAGGCACGTCAGAAGGCTCTCCGACAATATCAAGAGGAGGAAGTCCGCAAGTTGCAGAACCGCAACAAGCCGAGAACCGCCACCAAAGCGACCACCCAAGAAGTACAACAACCCTCATTATTTGATTTAGGCTTATGAAACCGAGAACACAGATACAGCAGGAAGTCGCACGGCTGAGCAAGCGACTACCGAGATTGACCGCCACGCAAAAGGCATACGCTTTCCGCCATTGCTTCAAGCATTACGCAATCAAGAGAGCGGACGGCACGAACATCTGCACTGAGTGCGGACATTCGTGGAAGAGCGACCACGACCTTGCGGACACCCTTTGCGGATGTACCTGCCCCCATTGCGGTATGTCATTGGAAGCGTTGCGCACCCGAAAGAGCGTTTTCAGCGAAAACGAATACTTCTCCATCGTCACCACCAGCAAGCAATACCAAGTGATACGCTTCTTCTTCGTCAAGTCCCGATACAAGGCAGGGCAGGCAGCCGAGTATTCCATTTATGAAGTGGTGCAGAGGTGGATTTCGCCCGATGGAAAGACAACGACCGTTGCCCGACTGCGTGGAATGTCAATGTTGTATTATGACCAATGGTCTGAATACAGCGACATGGAGGTACGCAAGAACAACAGGCTTCACGCATACGATATAGCACCTATGTGTACCTATCCCCGACAGCGTTTCATCCCCGAACTGAAACGCAACGGCTTCAATGGGGACTATCACAACACACTGCCGTATGACCTTTTCACGGCTATCCTTTCCGACAGCCGAGCCGAAACACTCTTGAAAGCAGGGCAATATGCCATGTTGCGGCATTATATCCGTAGTTCCTTTGATATGGGACGGTATTGGGCATCCGTCAAGATTTGCATCCGCAACGGTTACACCATTTCGGACGGCTCCGTATGGTGCGACACCATTGACCTCCTGCGTCATTTTGGCAAGGACACGAACAGCCCGAAATACGTCTGCCCTGCCGACCTCAAAGCGGAACACGATAAGTTGGTGAGAAAACGCAACCTGCAAAGGGAGCGTGAGCGGACGGAACAGCAACGGCAAAAGGCGATTGAAGACGAGAAGAACTATCTGAAAGCCAAAGGCATCTTCTTCGGACTTGTGTTCTCTGACAGCCTTATCTGCATCAAGGTCATAGAGAGCGTTGAGGAAATGGTAGAGGAAGGACGGATGATGCACCATTGTGTGGGCGGTTATCATAACAAGGCAAACTCCCTTATCCTATCCGCCACCATTGACGGCAAACGGATTGAAACGATAGAAGTGTCACTGAAAACGCTGAAAGTGGTACAGAGCAGAGGGGTATGCAATTCCAATACCGAGTACCATGACCGCATCATCCGGCTTGTGGAGGACAATACCGAACTTATCCGTCAGCGGATGAACGCAGCATAACATTAACCTATAATACAGAACAATATGGAAGTAAGATTTGAAAGTATGGTTTGCTTGTGGGACGATAAAATTCCCACGATGTTCCTTGAGTTTATGAACCTCCTCACTTTTTGTCAAAGTGAGGAGCAGTTAAGGGCAAGTGTCAAGGACTTTGCCGAGAAGCACGAACTTGACAAGTTCTTCCTTTACGGCTTCGGCTCACACCATTTCTACATGCACCAACGCTACACAAGCAATCCCGAAATGGTGATGCAGAACAGAGTTTTGTCAGTACATTTCTAACCATCTAAAAAAACAACGATTATGAGTACACGGATGACCATCAACGGAGTAAGCACCTGCACGAAAGCAGGGACAGAGAAATACGAGAAGTTCCAAACAGGCATCGGCAGACGCAAGCGGACACTTGTGCAATACGACTACCGCCACACGGACGGGGAATTGTTCTCTTGTGTGAAACCCACGTTGGACGAGTGCCGAGCCACACGGGACAAGTGGCTGACGGCAAAAAGAGGAAAGGAGGACAAGCAATGAACGAAGCAGGCTACCAAACGCTGATAGTCAAGTTCGGCAAGCCTATCACGGAATTGGACGGCATCTTTGACGATGCCGAAGCGTGGGGAGTGGAAACCCTTAAAGGGTGGATAGAGGACTATGAGAGCAGTCGGTTTACCGCCATTGACAGCCACACGGCAGTCATAACGAGCGAGTACAATATGGAGTGTGTGAAAACATGGTTGGAACGGAACACACCAATAGCCGAGAAAACAGAATTTTGAGCGTTTAGGCGGTGTCCGCACCGCCCGAACATAACACCCAAAGAAGAATGAATATGATAGCAAAGACGATTTTGGAGCAGATAGGTGGCAGACGCTTTGCCGCCATGACGGGAAGCAAAGACTTCATAGACATGGGCAACGGCTTACGCATGAGCCTTGCGAGGAACAAGACGAGTGCCAACCGCCTTGACATCATCTATGATGCAGGGGCAGACCTCTACAATATGCGCTTCTACCGCAGGACGTTCAGTAAAAAGACATTCGAGTGTAAGACGAAGGACATTGAAACGCACGAGGGGATATATTGCGATATGCTGGAGGAAATGTTCACGATGGTGACGGGGCTTTACACCCGTTTTTGAGAGGTGGGCGGCGAAAGCCGCCCTACTTTCTTTCAGTGAGCATGATGGCGGACAAAGAAAGTAGCAAAGAAACCTCTGTGCCAATCTTCGATAAAACCAGTCTTATAAAGATATGATTTGTTCCCAATTGTAATTAGGATTAGAGAAATGTCCGTATATAGAAGTTGGTTGATATATAGGATTCTTTAATTTTAACAACTCAATTATTGCATTAGGTCTAAAATCGAATTTTGATAGAATAAATTGTTTCAATTTTGTAGAATTGGATTCTTTGTCTGTGGAAACATTTAGCATGGTAGGCTGTTCTTCTCCAAACAAATAAGCCACTGCTATTTTGCATTCTTTTTCTAATCCGTTTGCGACTATGTTTTTTGCAACAAATCGAGCCATGTAAGCAGCACTTCTATCTATTTTGCTCGGATCCTTTCCAGAAAAAGCACCTCCGCCATGTGTTACCAAACCGCCATAAGTGTCTATCATTATTTTACGACCAGTTAATCCTGTATCGTTAACAAACCCACCTTTATAAAATTTTGATTTCCTATTTATCTGAATATCTACATTTATACAATCAATCAGTTGAGTTAAAACCTTCTGTTTTATTTCATTTTCAATGAAATCTGGATGAATATTCTCCTTATGCTGTACATTGATTATCAATTGTTCAAGATTATTTTCGCTAATTGTGACTTGTACTTTCCCATCAGGGAGGAGATAATCTACGCTCTTTCTATACGTATCAATCTCTTTGGCTATTAAATTAGATAAATATACACCATACGGAAGATAATTATATTGATTGTTTATAGCATAACCATACACAATACCTTGGTCGCCAGCTCCACCGTTCATAACAGCATCATTTAGTTGTCTTGATTGTGAAGTCAAAAAGTTCAGTATGTTTAATTTTTCACAATAGCCTATGGATTGATATACATCATTGACAATTTTCTCAATATCAACCCTTTTATTTTGAGTACTAATTTCTCCAGCAACAATTAAATTATTACCACTTCCCAAGCATTCTATTGCTGTATGGGCATTACAATCTTGCATCAAGAAAGCATCCAAAAGAGCATCACTTATTTGGTCGCATATTTTATCGGGATGTCCTTGTAATACACTTTCTGTTGTATATTTGTCTAAATTATCGAATATCATAATTCTGTTTTATACAGCTCCATTCTTCTGTTAATTTATTGTTTAGTTTTTTGTACACAGAATTACTATTCGGAGATTTATTATATGCCAATGTCGTTTCATATTCAAGTACCATATATATAGCATCCTGAATAGTTTTATTTTTAGTTGATTTAGGTGTGCTAAAAATTTGTTTGAATTTATCACACAAATTCTTTAATCTAAAAAAGAATGCTATGTGGTATATCAGTTCTATTAAGAACAATGACGATAAAAATAGTTGCAAGAATGGTATGGCAACGACGTTATCTTTTATTCCGTAGTATGCAAATATCAAAAGCAAACCAAATAGTATTGTGTTCTTTATTGCCATTTTAGGCAACATCACTTTAATGATATTATATGTAAAAAAACAATTCTCATAACAATTAACCAACATTTTATATGGTCCTTTCTCAATAGAATCATTATCGTAATAATTCAAAACTGGCTTTTCCAGCAATTTCGTGCCTAATGAATTGTCGATAAATCCTTTCCGTCTTTCATTAGCAGCCATAGGTTGCATTATAATTTCTACGATTATATATAATATACCATACCCTATAATAGAAATATAATTCAAAACATTAAACAAATTAGCAATCCATTTTATAGAATCTAATGAATGGCTTATACAATTTATTTGGAACGTTTGGAGTAATATTGAACATATGAATGTACTCCAGAGGAATCCATTTTCGATATTGCGCCAAAAAGCAATCGTCTTGTAGCTTATCTCATACGGTAATTGTCTATCCATATCCTTTATTTTTTGCAAAGTTACATGAAAAAAGCGAAACTACTTGAATGAGTCACTTGTAAAATCAAGTACTGACCATCAATTAAAATATTGATATAACATAAACTCCGATAAAGCATCCCCAACTTCATCGGAGTTTATGTTGTCGGACACTTACTTTTTATGGTACATACAGTAGCGCAAACTCCGCCTTTCTCCGTTTGAGCAGCATGGCATGACGTTTACCCTTGTAGTTGCAGAAAGCGATATACTCCCGATAGATGTTCCTATCGCCTGCCTCCAACTTTCGGATCAGCGTGCTTTTGGGTATCTTTCCGCTTCCCAACAGACGGTACGGACCGACATTGTAGGCGAGCGTGGCAAGCAAGAGCGAATCCTTCCCGAACTGCCGGAACATCGCGCAGAACTTCCGCAGGTCTTTCCGCAGAAGCGCGTCCGCCTGCCGCTTCGTCATGGTGCGTGCCGAATACCTTTCGCCCGGCTGCAACCGATGTCCATATCCTACATACGGGTGATGTTTTTCCGAATGCCAGCCCTCAAAATACTTCGTGCATCGTACTGCCCTCTCGAATGGTGGCAGCCGGTAGATAGCCGCCTGCCCGTCCGTTCCCTCATGGCGGCTGTCCCGTGCGGACACGGAACAGACCGTCAGAAGCGAACAGAGGATAGCCATGAATACACGCATCATCGTGTAAGGGGCTTGAAGTTCCCGATGGGGACAACAGTGATAACCCCGTCATCCTTCACGTTTCGGTTGTTGAAGTCAAATTCCAACTCATAGGAGTTGCCGAAATTGTCCTCCACTACCACGATGAAGTTGTGCGCCTCCTCACCATCCGCCGTGTAGTACAGCCGGAACTTCTCGTTTTCGAGCAGGTAGCGGTCATTGGGCAGGAACGTGATACCGTTGTCCATTTTCAGCGTTCCTTCTCCCTCGAACTGGAAATACCGGATAGTATAGAGGGTATTGGCGAAGTCGCCCGTCTTTTTCAGCTCACAGCGTATTTCAACCGTCTGTCCCTTCGTCACTTTGTTCGGCACAGGCATAGTTTCCACCGTGAAAGGATAGGATTGCTGGATGTCCATATCGTCGTCACACGAAATAAGCGTGAGCGACACGGCGGCGAACAGGCAGAGTGCCAACGCCTTGAAGATTGATATTCTCTTGTTCTTGTTGTTCAGTATGTTCATTGTCTTTTGATTTATAAGTTATTGTTCATTTCTTTTTTCGTTGTCAGTTGCAGATACTCGTTCAAGTCCTTGCAACCGTCATAGAGGGCGGAACGGTCACAGACACGTTCCCCATAGTGTCCTTTCAGCATTTCCAACGTCCGCCGTCCGGCTTCGTCACGGTCGAGGTAACAGTCTATGCGCCCGTAACCGTCCAGATACCTCATAGCCTTTTCCACATTGGCGACGG
Source organism: Parabacteroides sp. AF19-14 (assembly GCF_003635485.1). Lineage (NCBI taxonomy): Bacteria > Pseudomonadati > Bacteroidota > Bacteroidia > Bacteroidales > Tannerellaceae > Parabacteroides > Parabacteroides sp. AF19-14. The sequence goes on from NZ_QTMJ01000014.1 coordinate 112,089, forward strand.
AGTTCAGCACAAGGCAGTCGCCCGTTTCCAATCCGAGCGTGACGGCGGAAAGAAAGTCCATGAAGCCCTCGAACACGCTGCACACATCAGCCTGAGAACTTTCCATTTTGACCAGCGACACATCCTTCGGAGGCACGCTGCCTTTGAAAAAACGGCTGCGGATTTCAAAGCCGCCCGCTACGTTCGGAAAACCGACGGCGAAATACCGCTTGCCACGCACTCTATAATTCAGTCGGCAACAATACCGGGATGCAATGCCGTAAGGGATGCCACGTTCCGCCAGATAGTCCGTCAGTGGAGAATGAAGCAGTGGGGCGGTTTCCATACCCTCAAAGGCAGGTTCTGACCGTTTAGGCAGGAAAGTCGGTTTACTCACTTCGGGAACAGGCATAGGCATATTGGCGGTTTCCGCTATGAACTTCACTTGTTCCATGAAGTCGTTGCTTCCGATAAACTCCCCGGCAAGCGTGAAGATGTCACCGCCCTTGCCCGTTCCGAAGTCGTACCAAAGCTGTTTTGCCACGTTCACACGGAAAGAGGGCGTGCGCTCATTGCGGTATGGCGCACGATACCACAACTCGTTGCCGCTTCTTCGGACAGGCTCATGTCCTAACCGTGCGAGGAAGTCCGCAAGGGGTATCTGCCTCATGGCGTCGATTTCCGTCCGTTCCATGCAGTGCGTTAGTTAATGATAAACTTGATGCCCACGCCCCACTGCGTATGAAACTTCCTCGTGTCGCCACCCCACAGGCAACGCTCCCGGAGATTGGCAAGCAGAGCAATACGGTCAGCCACGTAAAGCTCCATATCGAGCGTCAGCGCACCACCGTAGATGAAGGCGTCCCGGTCATGGAGCGTGGAGCCGTCATGCAGCACCTTCTCGCCCCAGTTCACTGATTCATATCCGGCAAGAGCCGAAGCCCCTGCATAGACGAACACGATTTTTCGGGCATCGGAAAGTATTTTGAAGTAGTATCCGCCCTCCGCCGTGAACTGCGCCACGGGTATTTTCCCGTCCTTGTAAGGGTTGTTCTTCAACAGGTATTCGCCACCGAACACCCATTTGTTCCCCTTTTTCGTGTAGGTGGAAAGAGCCGCCCCGAAACTGTATCCGCCGTCGTTGCCGCCGGGATTGAAGCCGTCCGCCATATTCGCCCTGACCTCGATGCCCTGCATCTTCGGCAGGCATCGCTGGGCGTGCGCTTGCCCCGTACACAGGGCAAGCGACGCGATGATTATTGCGATGTACTTTCTCATGGTCAGCGCACTTGAAGTTCGTTGATGGTATTGGCACGTACCAAGTCCTCGTTTTCAATCACGAAAGACTGGTGGCGACCTCCGTTCTTCTCGTTGAGTTCCACCACGATGCATTTGTCATCGGGGATGGTGAACTTCGCCATCGTGAATACCGTGCGCTCGCTCTTCTTGCCCGGCACGAGCGTGGCGTAATTCTGCGCACGGAGCGGCAAGATGATCTGCTCCTGCACGGCGGTACGCTTCGCCACCTTCTTGTCCACGATTTTCCATGTGACGTAGTCCACATCGAAAGGCACGTTGCTCTGGTTCTTTATCTCCGTATGGAAATAGAGCAAACCGTTATGCGTGTAGATACCTTTAAGCAGGTACTGGATGCCGAATCGCTTGCAGCCGATGTGCTTCACCTCGCGCTTGTTCTGCTTGTGGATGGACTTCATGATAAGGCGCACCAGCATCGGGCTTTCGCTACCCAGTTCCTTCAGATAGATTTCCTGCGCGTTGTTCGGGCGGTTTACCTTCTCGCCGTCATGGATGAAGTCGCACATCTCCACGTTGAGCAGCAGCGGTTCGGCTGCATATTTCACGTTGAAGGTATAGAAACTACCGTCCTCCGTTATAACGGACATATTGGTTTCGTTCGGGAAGTTCCTCACGGTAGCTTTCACGCGGATGACGTTCTCCGCTCCGTCGGCTTTGCCCGCAATCAGGTCGGGCGAGCCTAAATCGACATAACGCACTTCCGAGGGGAAAATGACGTGGACGGTCTTGTCGTAGGTCACTTCCAAACCGTGCGGGGGAACCATGCGGTCGAAGGTCAGCTTCTTTGTCAGCCCGTGATACAGGTCGCCGTCCGCCTCCTTCTGCGGATAGACCTCCTTTGTCAAGGTCGGTTGTTGGCTTTGCCTTCCTCCTCCTTGCAAGGCATAGTCAAGCGAGCTTGCCTCTGCTCTCGCTTCGTTCGTCGGTTCACTTCCATTGTCCGTTCCAACGGTTACGTTCTCCTGCGCGTTGGCAGTTACGATGCCCATAGCGAGGGCAAACATGATGATTACTTTTCTCATTACTTTGGATTTTAGTGGTAAATAAAAATTGGATTGTTGTTGCTTTTTCTGTTTTCAATTTCTGTCCTGATAGAGCATGACCTTGTACCCGGCTTTCAGATGCACTTTGACGGTACGCATCTTCTTGGCGATATACTGGCTCGTGCCTTGTATCAGCCCCTTGCCCAAGTCGGAGGCGAGCTGTGCCCCTGCGTTGGTGGATATATTGATGCTGCTGCCCAGCGATCCGCCCATGTTGGCGGCAACCTCCCTAACGGCATTCATTTCCATAGAGTTCGGAATGAAGATACCGGGCTGCCCGTCCGTGTCATACACCTCCAGCTCTACCGGGATAATCGTACCAGCATATTCCAGCGACGTGATTTCAATATCAAGCCGTTCGCCCTGAATCTTTGCCGTGCCTACCACCACCGCATTACGGGGGATGATTTTGTCCGCTACCGCCATCGGCTCCAACAGACGGAGCTTGACAGCCTGCCCGTCCGTCACACTCTGCGCCCCATAAACGCACGCCGATATGGTGTTTTTGTCCGATACGGTCGTGACGCCCACCGCCGTATTGAAACTGCGGTTACGCTCTTGCGAGAAGGAGGCGACAAACTCGGCGTTGCTCATCGGCTGTGAGAGCGAGGATACAACCTGATGCGCCACCAGCCTGACAGGTGCAGCCGTGTTCTTTCCGGTTTTCTGCACGGGGCAAGGCTCTGCCGCCTGTCCGACAGGTGGCTGTGTGCCGTTCTGTCCGCCCATGTACTTTGCCGCCAGTTCATAGGACTTCTCCATGAGTGCCACTTGGTCATCCATAGCGGACACCTTGCCTTTCTCGCTTTCCAATTCCGATTCCAGCGAGGCGATACGCTCCAACAGTTCATCCATTTCCGCATTGTCGTTCTTCGGTTGCTCATAGAAGTTGCCGAGCGTGGCATTGAGGTCGCGGTAGGCGGCTGCGGAGGATTGGATGGTCTTCGGTGCGGACTTCACGTTCTCTTCCGTTCCTCCGGGATTGGCAAGGTCGAAGTCCCTGCCGCTGTCCGTTTCCGCCACCTCGCGGTCGAACATATCGCCCAGTTCCTGCATGGCGCGGCTGCGGTTCTCCTGCCGTTCCTCCATCGCCCCCTGTTCGTATGCTTTCGCCTTGTCGCCGATAATCTGACGGTTCGCCTTGTCTGCGTCGGGCATTTCGATGTTGTAACCTCCCGTCCCCGGTTGCTGCTCCTTGTCGGAAGATGGGGCGAATATCAGCCACATCGCCCCGATGAATACCAGCACCATAGCGGGCAGCACTATCATTTTCTGACGTTTCAGCCTTTGGGCTTCGGTCAGCGGCTTGCGCTCCTTGGCTTTGCCTTCCTCCTTCGCGCCTTGGCCATTCAAGCAGGCTTGATGGCTCTCGGCTTGGCGTCGGTTCTTCGGTTTCCCGTTGTCGGGAGCCGCCTTGTTCTCGTTTTTAGGTTCATTCTTCGTCTGTTCCATATAAATAAAGTATTACATTATGATTGTTGTCCGGCTTTACGGACAGTTCCACCTGTCCGGCATGGTCTGTTGCTATCCGGCTGCCGTCATTCCTGCCGATGTCATAGACGGCTTTGCCGAAGGTGTAGAGGGCAAGCACCGCGAAAGCGGCGAGCATCGCCAGCACGATGCGTTTGCGTGTCTTCGGGGGCAAACCGTCCAGATAGCCTTTGAGCCTTGCCACCAGCATTTTCTTTTTGTCGTGGATCCTCCAGTACGCACGCCAAAATGATTTTCTGATTTTCTTCATATCCGTTTACCTTTTGATGGTTTGTAAATCCTTGTTCTCGATGATGGTGAATCCCTCGATGGTGAAACCGTTGGGATTGTCGTCCGAACGGGACGAGTTCAAGAGGCGGCACGTGGTCACGAGGCTGCGCTCGGTGACGTTGCTTTGCCGGATGATCTTCTGTGTGGCGTAGGTCACGGCACGGTAGGGATAGCCGTTGAAGTCGCATACCACGCTGTCCACCTTCAGCACCTGATTGATGTTTCCGGCGATGATGCGGTTGTAGTATCCCTTCTCGGCGAAGTCCGAATAGTAGTTGTACACGCTTTTGTCTGCCAGCAGCAGGGCGCGTTTCACGTTATGCTCTATCGCGCTCTTTTCGGGTGAGAGTGTGAAGAAAAGCTCGTGGAAGCGGCGCACGTGTTCCCTTGCCTCCGCCGGACGATTCTGCGACAAGTCCTGCGAGAGAGCCAGCATCAGCGACTTGCCGTTGTCCAGCACGTAAATCTTTTCCCGTTGCCGTTCCGCAAAGCGGTAGGAACTCCACACGCTCCATACCGTTATCACGGCGCACAGCGAGAGGAAGACGATACCGAACAGGCGTATCTGCCTGAACGATGATTCGATGTTTTTAAGTGACTTAAATTCCATTGTTGTTTATTCGTTTTTAATTGTCAGTTGATTATTTCAGCAGTTTCCCGGCACGTCCGACCACGTTTCCTGCGGTTGCACCCGCCACGCTGCCCGCCATGCTTCCGGCTCGTCCTGCCGTCTGGTTCACGTTGCGACCGTAGCTTCCCATGCCTCCGGCTTGGATAATCCAGCCTGCTACCGTGGGGATGGTGAAATAGCCGATGATTCCTATGATCATGAAGACGATATACACACCGTCGCTCGAATCCAGCGAGAAGTTCGGGTCAGCCTGCATGCGCTCGATGTCGCTTTGCAGCATCAGCACCTGAATCTTCGCCAGTATGGTGCTGAACATATCCGACACGGGCAGCCACAGATAAACCTGTATGTAGCGGCATATCCACTGTGTGAGTGTACTTTGAAAGCCGTCCCATACCGATATGGCGAAGGCTATCGGACCGAGTATCGCCAGCACCACGAGAAAAAAGGTGCGGATGGTGTCTATCACGAGGGCGGCGGCTTGGAACATCAGTTCCAGTATCTCGCGGAAGAAATCGCGGATGCCTTTCTTCATGTTGTACATCCCACGTTCGATATACATTCCCGCCATCGTTACCATGTCGCCGGGCGACCAGCCCAGTTCCTCCAGCTGTTTGTCAAACTCCTCGTTTGACACAAGGTAGGCGGTTTCGGGGTTGCGCATCATCGCCTCGTATTCCAGTTTGTCTTTCTGCTCACGGTACTGGTTCATGTCCAGCGTTTCCGCCTCCAGCATCTTTGCCGTGCCCTGCACAACGGGCGACATGATACTGTTTATCGTGCCTAATACCACCGTCGGGAAGAACATGATGCACAAGCCTATCGCAAAGGGGCGGAGCATGGGGAACACGTCTATCGGTTCGGCTCTCGCCAGCGACTGCCACACCCGGTAGGCGACGTAGAACAGCGCACCCAGCCCGGCGATGCCTTTCGCCACGCCCGCCATGTCCCCGCATAGCGGCATCATCTGCTCGTAGAGCGAGCGCAGAATCTGGTGAAGGTTGTCGAAATTCATAGGCTACCAGTATCTTTCGTTCATGTTCCCGTACAGCCCCATGATGCGGTCGAGGTCGTTCTTCTTCTTCGCCCGCAGGTAGCTCACGCTGA
>NZ_QTMJ01000014.1:117936-124623 GCF_003635485.1 Parabacteroides sp. AF19-14
GCCCGCCATGTCCCCGCATAGCGGCATCATCTGCTCGTAGAGCGAGCGCAGAATCTGGTGAAGGTTGTCGAAATTCATAGGCTACCAGTATCTTTCGTTCATGTTCCCGTACAGCCCCATGATGCGGTCGAGGTCGTTCTTCTTCTTCGCCCGCAGGTAGCTCACGCTGATGTTCTTGTTGGTGTAGTAGCTCACGAGGTTGCGGTAATGCTTCATCTTGGAGTAGCAGCGTTCCACCACATCCATGCGCTCCTTGTCCGTCATGGAGAGCGTGGTGATGTTCACCACGTTCCTCAGCTCCGTCAGCACGTCGTTGGATTCCTCCAACAGCTTGGTGTAGCCAAAGGCGATGGCTCCCAGTTCCTCCACCGTGAAGTTGTCGTCACGCATCATCCTCTGGAAGCTGGTCACATAGGTGTCGGTGATGTCACCCACCATCAGGATGGTCTGCTGCACCTTCCGGGCGTCCTTTACCAGATTGTTCACGGATTTGAGTGCGTCGTAATACTTCTTGCCCTGCTCGTAAATCTTCACCGTCTCTTGAAAATTTTTTATCATATTCTGGGCGGTCGTGGAAGTGTGTACCACGTTCTTGGAAGTGTTCACGATGCTCTGCGCGATGTTGGACGGGTCTATCACCGCCCACTGTGCGCTTGCCCTGCCGACTGCAAACAGGCACAGGCAGATAATAAATGTTATTCTTGTTCTCATGTTACTTTGGATTTTAGTGGTTATCGTTATTGCTCGCTTATCGGATGGTCCGGTTTCGGATTCACACGCACGTAGTCCCCGTTCGGCGAGAAGGTCAGGATGTCCGTCGCTTCGTTGTAGGACACGTCGATACGGAAGCCGGTGTTCATGAACAGGTTGCCGTTCTCCTCCTGCAAGAGATAGGTTTCCGGCTTTAGTTTGCGGCGGATGCCGCTCCGCTTGAATACCGTCACCTTATAGGCTTCGCCCTCCTTGTAGATAAGCACGTCGGGCTTGCCTTCCACACTTTCCCAGTTCCCGCAAAGCAGATCACGGCGATTGTCCGCTACATCGCAGGATTGCAGCATCATGACCGCCAGCCCGATTAAACACTTGCTGACTTGCAGCATTTTCGTTCTTGATATACTCATACGCATTTTCTTTTTTAGTTGATGAATCTGTTTTTACTTATTCCTTCGTCTTTCGGCAAGCTGCCGGATGGCGGCTTCGATGTCGCCGCCCAGCTGCTCCGCCAGACGGTAAACCTCCACCTTCTCCGTTTCTTCAGTGGTGTACGCCAGATACTCTTCAGCACTAACTTCGGTGGCATAGACCGCCGACTGCGTGCCGCCCAGTCCGATCCAGACTTCCTTGTAGAGCCTTGACGGGTTGTTCGCCATGTTGATGGAGAGTATCTGCGACTTCTCCTTCTCCGTCAGCCCCAACAGGGACTGTATGGCATCAAACTTGTTCATGTACTTCCGCTGGTCGAGGAGTATCTTGCAGTCGGAATTATTGATGATGCTCTCCTTGACGACGGGCGAGGAAATGATGTCGTCCACCTCCTGCGTCACCACGATTGCCTCCCCGTAATACTTGCGCACGGTCTTGTACATATAGCGCAGGTACTCAGCCATGTTCGCCGAAGAGAGAGCCTTCCAAGCCTCTTCCACTATCAGCTGTTTGCGCACGCCTTTCAGACGGCGCATCTTGTTGATGAAGGCTTCCATGATGATGATTGTTACCACAGGGAAAAGTTCGCGATTTTCCTTAATACTGTCAATTTCGAAGACAATGAACCGCTTGCCGAGCAGGTCGATGTTCTCCGTGGAGTTGAGCAGGAAGTCGTAGCGTCCTCCCCGGTAATACTGCCGCATGGTGGTGAGCATATTGTCGATGTTGAAATCGGACTTCTCCACCTTTATCTCACGTTCTGCCAGTTCGCGGCGGTAGTCGTCACGCATATACTCGTAGAAGGTGTTGAACGAGGGGATGATGCTCCTGTCAGCCCTGATACACTCGATATAGGCGTTCACCGCACTGCCCAGTTCGCCGCTCTCCGTCTTCGTCACTTTGTCGTCCTCCGACTTCCAGAGCGTCAGCAGCAATGTCTTGATACTGTCCTTCTTCTCCACGTCGAACACGTAATCATCGGTGTAGAACGGGTTGAACGAAATCGGTTTCTCCTCCGTGTAGGTGAAGTACACGCCGTCCGCCCCGTTTGTTTTGCGCCGGATCATCTCGCACAAGCCCTGATAGGAGTTTCCCGTGTCCACCAGCACTACGTGCGTACCCTGCTCGTAGTATTGCCTCACGAGGTGGTTCATAAAGAAGGATTTGCCGCTGCCCGAAGGACCTAATACGAACTTGTTGCGGTTGGCTATAATTAATGTGTATAATTTTCTATCTATTTAATACTGAATATCATGTATTTATAGCGTAGAATATATCAATATTAACATTTTACAAACATGCAATTTGCATACAAATAGAGTGGTTATAAGAAAACAGAAAAGGATATTTGTTGTTAATGGGTAAATGTGGTAGGAGATGTTTTTATATCTGTTTTCCCTCGTTTTTCAGTGAAAAATAGACATGATACAGGCGAAAAGAAGAATACTGTTTTTCTTTTCGCCTGTATATATATTTTGCTGTCTATAAAAGTAGGTTTAGTTCGTTTTGGATATATAGACAAAGGGATAAACTAAACTTGCAATGTATAGGAAAGCCTTTTCTTGAATATTAAAAGTTAATTTGTTCAAACTTAATAAGAAAAAAATAGCTTAACAAGCTGTTCTATTATTAACTTTCCCTATATTTGAGTGTTGTTTATATGACTGGTTATGAAATATTTTCTACCCATATTATTTATATTTTCTTTCAATCTTGTCAGCCCACTTTTAGCACAAGACAAGAATTGTGCAGATATGTCTGCTTTATTAGAGAACAAAATATGGAAAGTGCAACTTCCTAAAGACAAACAATATGCAATGGAAATGGAATTTCGTAGTGCCGGATGGAGAACTACGTTTCTATATGATGAAAAACAAACCAAAACATTTTATTCCTATTCTTTGCATGGAGATACTATCAAAGTTTTTGAATCGGGGAAAAATTGTATCATTCAAGAACTTACAGATAGTACTCTGACATTCCTTTATCTACCGGAAAGTTTGACAATCGGAGTTGCGCCTGTTAGATGTACAACAGATAACAGTATTCAAGGGCTACGAGAGAACGAAAAACGATTGGATAGTATTTGGCGCAAAGAAGATATTTGGAACAAGGGTACTGCTCCTATCAATAAAACTCAGGCTATCAAAGAATATCCCCGATGGGCTGTATGGGATTATGACTTGGAAAAGTATTTCGTTTCTCAAATGAAATACCCCAAAGAGTTACTGAAAAAGAATGTGGCAGGTCATTCTGTTGTGATGTTTTCCATCGACACACTGGGTTTACCTCGTGAAATCAATATTCTGACTACTATCCATAAAGAGTTTGACAAAGAAATAATTAGATTAACAAAAGAACTTCCACACTGTCTGCCTTGCAGGGATAAGAACGGTAAACGAATAGAATGCTTCCATACAGTATATGTACCATTCTTACCACAACATTATAGAGATAGAGTAAAATCGGACAGCATTGCAGAGGAAGAATTGAAACAAAGTTTTGTGGAATGGGAAACTGTGTCTTATTTTGAAAAAGCAAATCCGTATGCAGTTACCAACTACATCAATGAACGCCTAACATACGACCCCAAGCTATTGAACGGCAAAAAAGAAGCCAAAGGGATTTATACGATACGAATTGATTCTTACGGAGAAATAATAAAGGTAGAAACCTTACGAAGTTGTGGCATACCTGAATGGGATAAGCAAGTATTGCAAATCATAAAAGGTATGCCACGGTGGACTCCTACCATCAATTATTACGGGAAAGGTGAATATCACAACTCCGTTTGGACTGTACCTGTTTTATTTAAAAATGATAATCGGTAAATCCTTGAATGAACATCGTGATTATAATTGAATTATCAAAACAGAAATTAAATTTAAACTAAAAAATGGGAACATTAGGCTGTATAAATGATATGCTACAACGGGACAAAGAGAACCGTGAGCTTCGCAAATTGAATAAAGAAAGGATGAAAGAACATCATAAATACCTCGTAAACAAGGGAAAAAATATTAATTTATCCAACATTTCCATTGAAACGATAGAGGAAATCCGTAAAAATACCATAGCAAAAGAACAGTCAGACCAAATTTATCTATTCAAGGCATATATAATTTTTGCAATATGCCTTTTAGGATTATTTTTATTGGGCATACTTTGTTATAAATTATTCTTCTGAATACCTAACGACATGCTGTCCGAAGAAAAATAAATGAATTTGAAAAGCCGGGCGATAAACATGATTCATCACTCCGGCTTTACTCCACTTATGGCTTACCTAGTTTATCGGCTTCCTTTCTCAACAGCTCGGCTTGTTCATTGAGTAGCCTTGCACGCTCCAACGCTTCCGCCTGCTTCCTGCTGCGATACTCAAAATCTATCACAGAATCGGTTAGACTTTGGATAAAACCGTTATCCCTCTGCCAATTGAATTTGGTTTCCAGTATATCAAAGACTTCCCCGTCTGCCTGTCCTTGCATCAGCAAATAGCGGTATTTCATATCGTTGTCCTGCAACTGCTGCATACGTTCAGCCAAACGGACATTCAAGAATATGGAAACGGAACAGACAACCAGCACTGCCGAAAAAACAAACAATTCCGGACGAATCCAAGAAGCGACCTTGTTGTAAATCCGTTGATAGAACGGTAAGGGCGTAGCTTCCTCTTTATCCGTCCTGCAAGAGCCCAAAGTATCAATCATCACCTTGAAACAACGGTAGGTTTCCAATGTTATTTTCTTGGTGTCCTCTATGTTCTTCTGCTGACCTTGCATCCTGCTCCTTATGTCGTCAAGTTGGCTTTGAATAACCTGCAACTTTTCTTCGGGAACAGCCGAATTACTGTGCAGTTCCGACAACGCTTGTTCGATTGTTCCCAGCCGTTCGAGAGTTTCCTCCCGGCTGGCTGGCGTTACCTGTGCTTCCAGCTTCTCTTTCAGTTCCGTAACCATAGAGAGAAGCCCCTCTAAAATCAAATTGTCTTCCATGTCTTTACAATTTAAGTTGTTTTTTCTTTTTCTTCTTCTTTCTCAAATTAAAATTAGGTTCTTCATCCACTGGGGGAGAAGAAGCGGAAAACAGACCGAGTGAACCTGTTATCAACGGGCTGTCAGCCTTGCTCGGTGCAGGTGCCTGCTCCCGAACGGGTGCGAAAGTTGTTTGCCGTTGGCTTTCGGCAACATTCATTCCTGCATCCCCGAAACATTTATCCAGTTTGGAAAAACTGAAACTGCGGTCTATCTCCGAACCCTTGAACGTGTATTCGCCTTTGGAAATGGATATGCCCTGTATCTCGCTTGTCTGTCCCTTATACTTGAACTGGATAGCAATACCCATTTCCGCTAACCGCTGCTGTAACTGCTGCCAGTTACGGGATTTGCCGATTTCATTCTTTACAGCCGTGTAAATCTCGTATTTCGACTTGTCCGGCTCTTTCAATCGGTGCTGCTTCACCTGCTCTTTCCCCTTGGCGAAATAAAGCCCGTGTTTGGCTTTCAGCTTCTTGCATACCTGTTCGTTACGGTACATGTCGTTCCTGTCCGAAATGCTCTTGCCGTTGTTGTCTATGCGGTTGAACACGATATGCACATGTGGATGTTCCCGGTCTTGGTGGCGCACGATGATATACTGCGTATCGGTGATTTTCATTTCACGCATATACTCCTGCGCAAGCTGTATCATCTTCCCGTCCGTCAATTTAGGTGCATCCACTGCCGAATAGCTTAACGCAATATGTCCTACCGGCTTTTTCAAGTCGGGATTCATCCCGGTCTGCATACAGAAGCTGCGGATTATATCGCTCCGGCTTTCCGTCAGAACCCCGTCCGCATGAAGCAAAACCGCCTGCTCCTTGCCGAGCACATAGTTCACACAGCCCTTAAAACCGCTTCCCTTTTTTATTTTTCCAATCATCCGACAAATGGTTTATGATTTCAACAATCCTATCTTTGAGCTTCAAAAGTTCCACCGCAACCAGTGCGAAACCTCCGGCATTCGCCCGGTGCGCCAACTGATTGATGTTGTTGGCTTCCCCTGCCAGCTTGCGGATGGTGTCCGCATCCTGCCTGTTCAGCCGGGGGATGACCTCTGCCGAAACAACCGCCTGCCGGACATACTCACTGATACGTAACCCGGCTTCCCCGGCTCGCTTTCTGATGGCGTAATACTGCAACTCGGTCAGTTTCGTACTGACTACTTTTTTCTGCTTGTCCGTCCGTTTTTTTGCCGGACGACCGCCCGGCTTGTCCTGTATCTTCTTCATGTCTTTTTACTTTTAGGTGGTATATTAGAAATTGCGACCAACGGGAGCGATTTCCTTTGCGGTGAGCAAAGCAAGATGGTTTCGGTATACCGAAACATAACCTTGCTCTCCAAATAAACCGCCAGCCGTTGATAGTCCTGCCGGATTAAATGCCCCTGCCTCTCTTTTGTCTTGGGTCGGCACGTTGTCCAGTTTCCTGCTTCGTTTCCTGCACTTGGCTGGCTGCGTTTTTCCGTTCCTGCTTCCTGCCGCACAGGTAATCGTTCAAGTCCGAA